>NZ_JBKWAE010000002.1:0-272850 GCF_046974225.1 Hominenteromicrobium sp.
AACTCGTGTTACCGCCGTGAAAGGGCGGTGTCTTAACCGCTTGACCACCGGGCCAGATGGTAGCGGCAAATGGATTCGAACCATCGACACTTCGGGTATGAACCGAATGCTCTAGCCAACTGAGCTATGCCGCCATATCTGCTCTATAATGTAGCGTAGTTTATTATAATACACATTTTTTCTTTTGTCAAGTGCTTTTTCACTGGAAAATTCTATATTTCTGTGTTATACTGTTCTCAAATTGCGCGATAAGACGTAAGGAAAGCGTGAGAAGGGAGAAAGCGCCGTGAAAATTCTGCTGAAAAAGCACTTCGGCTGGTTTTATGAAAAACTGAATAACGACGCCATCGACTCCTACGCGGCGCAGGTTTCGTTCTGGATCCTCATTTCGTTCATTCCGTTCCTCATGCTGGTCTTAGCCCTTTTGCAGGTCATTCGGTTTGAAGACACCTCGCTTCTCGTGGCATTCGTTCAAATGCTTCCGCCGCCGGTGGAAGAAGTTGTCAGTTACTTATTTCAAGAGGTGCACGCGCCGCAGACGCTCATTTCCATGACGGCTATCACCTGCGTTTGGTCCGCTTCCACGGCTATGGTGGCGCTGATCAAGGGGCTTTACTCCGTTTTTGACGTTTCCAAAAACCACAACTATATTTTTATGCGTATTTTAGCCATTTTATACACGGTCGTGTTCGTCATGACGCTGCTTGTCAGCATGGGCCTGATGGTCTTCGGCGACATGCTGTATGAATGGCTCATCACGGTGATGCCGCCGGCGTTCCCGACGCTCATCAACCGCTTTAAGCCCATCATGTCCTATGTCCTGCTGCTGTTCTTCTTCTGGTTGATGTTCATTGCCATTCCGCGCAAGCAGGTATCCCTGCGCAACGCGTTTTTCGGCGCAGCGCTGGCTTCTGCCGGGTGGGTCTTATTCTCGTTTATCTTCTCCGTTTTCGTGGAGAACTTCGCAAACTACGCCACCATCTACGGCAGCCTTGCCGCTTTGGTCATTTTAATGGTATGGCTGTATGCCTGCATGTTTATTTTGCTCATCGGCGGCGAGATCGCCATGTGGCTGCAGCACAGCGGCATCAACCGCGATGTTTCCGACCTGAAAACAGAACGTCGCCGCCGCAAACTCATCTCAGAGAAAGGAAACGATGCAAATGGCAAAACCACAGACAAGAAGTGAAACCGCCCTGCAAAGCGCCGTGATGCGCTTTGGCGACGACGCGTTCCGCATCTGTTATATGCACACAAAAAGCGGCAAAGAGACGCTTACACTGCTTTCCGATGTATTTATGCAGTACTTTTTAGACACGCAAACCTTTAAAAGCGAAGGCGAGGAGCGCCTTTGGGTGCTGCGCACAACGCACAAGACCTGCATGGACTATTATGCACAGAAAATTCGAAAAAAGCTGACGGACGAGCAGATTGCACAGCGCTCAAAAGACATGCCGTTTGAAACGCCGAAAGAACTCTGCGACATTTTACGCCTGCATTACACGCTGTTGACGGCGGTGGCGCTGCACTACGGTGCAGGTGACAACACGCGCATTATCGGCCGCGTGACCGGAAAATCCGCTTCTGCCGTGCAAAATCAGCTGGAAAAAGTCAAAAAAGCCGCGAACATGAGCGAGGACGACCTGCGCGAATGGGTAGAAACCCTGGAAACGCCGGACGATCTTCTGCACCGCGTGTATTATTCTGTTTTGAATGAATCGAAAGATCCGCATTTTACCGCGAACAGCCGCGCAAAGCGTCTGAAGCGCAACGTAGACCGCGCCATGCCGTTTGCGGCCGTAGGCGTCATTGTAATCTGTTTATTGTGCGTTGTCGCCGTACGCGCGGGGTGGTTCGGCACGAAATACGTGCGCACGCCGGACGTGATTTTAGAGAGCGACACGCCGGTCTCGTCCGCCGCGGAAAGCGAAGTGAGCCACGTGACGCTGACTCCGGAGCCGACCGCTTCCGAAGACACGCGCGAAGCCGTGAACATGTCGCTTTCGATTTTTGTGCCGAGCGACAGCGGCCTTGACCAGTACAGCTATAAGAGTCTGCCCGCAGACGGTGCGGTGCTCGTGCAGAAAATGGCAGAAAAGGGCGCATTTCCGGAGGATGTGACGCTGGACGCGCTCGACTACGTTAAAGACGGCGAGGTTGTCTCCACGATGAAGAGCGGCGAAATGCTGGAGGTGCGTTTGCAGTTTTCCGGCGCTTTGCAGGAATATTTAGACTCCGCCAGCTCCACGTCTTCTCTGGAAGCCATTGCAAAGACGTTCCGTGCATTTTATGAAGCTGCGGGCATGACGCTTTCTAACCTTGAGGTGTATTCGGACGGCAAGCCCGTCACCGTGGGCGATATGCAGATCAACTGCACATCGCTGATGTACGGCGAACTTCCCGTTTCCGCCGTTTTGGACGGCGACACAAACGAACCTACGGAGGGTTGATTTTGATGAAAATACTCGTGATTGACGGTCAGGGCGGCAAAATGGGCGCAGCACTGACTGACCAAATTAAAAAGAACATGCCGGACGTGGAAGTCGTTGCCGTGGGCACGAACAGCCTTGCCACAAGCGCCATGCTGCGCGCCGGTGCGGACGCTGCCGCCACAGGCGAAAACCCCGTTGTGGTAAACTGCACGTGGGCAGACGTCATCGTGGGACCCATCGGCATTATCTTAGCAAACGCGCTTTGGGGCGAGATCACGCCGAAAATGGCGGCAGCCGTTTCCGAATGCGTTGCTAAGAAAATCCTGATTCCCGTTAACCGCTGCTCCGTAAGCGTAGTGGGCGTACAGGACAAGACGCTCTCGGAATACGTGCGGGATGCGGTCGCCATGCTGAAAAACATGCAGTGAGGAATATTGCGGCGACCGTGATGTTCTATGAAGTTGTGCGGCAAAGAAACGCCTTCCGCACATAACCTCGCCCGATTAGAACGCAAATATGCGTTCTTTAAAATATACAGGGGAAAAAATTTGGGAGGAAAACGTATGAAAGAAAGAGAAAAATTCGGTTCTCGGTTGGGATTTATTTTAGTTTCGGCCGGGTGCGCCATCGGTATCGGCAATGTGTGGAAATTCCCGTACATTACCGGCATATACGGCGGCGCGGCATTCATCCTGATGTATCTTGTGTTCCTTGTGGCGCTGGGTCTGCCCATTATGGTGTGCGAATTCACCGTGGGCCGCGGCAGCCGCATGGGCATGGGCAAGGCGCTCGATACACTGGAACCGAAGGGCACGAAATGGCATCGCATGAAGTGGATCAGCATTCTCGGCAGCTTTTTGCTGATGATGTTCTACACCATGGTGGGCGGCTGGATGCTGAAATACGCATTTATGGAGGCAACCGGTACGTTTGTCGGCTTGGACGGCAAGGCGGTAGAGGGCGTGTTCGGCGATATGCTGACAAATCCGGGCACGCTGACGTTCTGGGCGATTGTCGCCATTGTTATTTCGTTCGGTGCATGCGGCTTTGGCCTGGAAAAGGGCATTGAGAAAGTGACGAAAGTCATGATGATTGCCCTGCTGCTTTTGATGATTGCGCTGGCTGTGAACTCCGCATTTTTGCCGAATGCCGCGGCAGGCATCAAGTTCTACCTTGTGCCGGACTTCGGTGAAGTGGCAAAGAAAGGCTTCGGCAACGCGGTGTTTGCGGCGATGTCGCAGGCGTTCTTCACGCTTTCCATCGGCATCGGCTCCATGGAGATCTTCGGCAGCTATCTGGACCGCAAAAAGCGCATTACGGGCGAAGCGGTGAACATCGTGCTGCTGGACACGTTTGTTGCGCTGATGGCGGGTTTCATCATTATCCCGGTGTGCTTTGCCTACGGGGTGGAGCCGGGCTCGGGTCCGTCGCTGCTGTTCATCACGCTGCCGACGCTCTTCAATAACATGGCGGGCGGCAGAATTTGGGGCACGCTGTTCTTCATCTTCATGTCGTTTGCGGCGCTTTCGACCATCATTGCGGTGTTCGAGGAGATTCTCGCATTCTTCATGGATATCGGCGGTTGGAGCCGCAAAAAGGCTGTGGGCGTGAACTTTGTGCTGATCACGGTGCTTTCCCTGCCGGCGATTCTCGGCTTTAATGTGCTTTCCGGCATTCAGCCGCTGGGTGAGGGCAGCAACATTATGGATATGGAAGACTTCCTTGTTTCTTCCAATCTGCTGCCGCTGGGCAGCCTTGTGTTCGTACTGTTCTGCGTGCGCAAAAACGGTTGGGGCTTTGAGAATTTCCTCAAGGAAGCGAACAAAGGCGAGGGCATTAAGTTCCCGCACTGGATCCGCCTTTACATGCAGTACATTCTGCCTCTGATTGTGGTCATCATTTACCTGAAAGGCTACTACGATATGTTCAGCGGCAAGAGCACGGCAGTGTTTGTGAGCTGGATGTGCTTTGCGGTGCTGCTGCTTTTCGTCATCTTCGGCGTTTCGATTTTTACGGGACGGAAGAAGACGGAAAGAACAAAGTGACCGTCAACGTGGGTTAAAAGTTTTGCTCAAACTTTTTCAAAAGCTTGTCCGTTTCCAAAGGTGAAACCTTTGGTCGTCGTCCGCAGACGACGAAACTCTTTTGCCTACCAAAAATCAGGAGAGGAGTTTCAAATGTCCGGTGGACATTTGAAATCGGGGAACCCTATTAAAAAGGGGGATCCGAAAAAGCGATAGCTTTTTAGAAAATTAAAAGACCGCTGTATGATTTGCATTACGCACATACAGCGGTCTTTTTTCATTTCCCCTCCAGCACAGTGCATTTACCGCACCTTGCGCAGCCGTTGCAGATCATGCGGCTGCCGCATTTTTCGCACTGGGGGCCGAAGTATTTTTCGTATTTTCGCCCGGCGTCGAACAGGCCGTAATCGTCTTCGAGCTTGAATTTCATCGGCTTGCCCTGATACGATATGCCGGATTTATACGCCATTTCGCTTTGCACGCGCTTATTCGGCAGGAAGTACCGCCGACCGTCCTTGATGAAGTTTGTGCCCGTCTCGATAAAGCAGAACGTGACGTTTTGGTTTGCGCACTGCCTGTGCAGCGAGCGCACCCAGTCGTAATCGCATGGACGCGCGCCGTCGTAGTTTTCGCCGCCGCAGATAACCTGCTCAATCTGCCCCATCGCGAGATATTTTTCAATCTCTATGGGGCCGAGCAAGGGCGCTGTCATGATGCCCTTGTGCTTAAACGGCAGGCTGTGCAGAATGGGAATGCGCTCGTCCGCGCGGCGCTGATTTTCGCATGTGACGTTGAAAAAGATGTGCCCCCAACCGTCGCCCCAGTTATACGGCAAACATTTTTCTACGCGCTCCGGGCGCTTTGTGAGCAGGAAAAACGAAATGTCCCGCCGCTGATCCATGATCTCCCACGCTTCACGCCGCCACGGATCGGCCTGCTCCAAAAAGAAATCGGACGTCATGCACACGCGCAGCTGCTCGCCGCTTTTTACTTTGTAGTTGCCTGCGCGGTCGCGGCTCAAGGGATAGTGAAAGCCCGTTTTTGTGCGGTAAATTTCCGCGCCGTTATGCCCGCGCTGACTGTCGAGAAAATACATATAGCAGTGTGCGCAGCCCTCGCTGCACTTCACGCACCCGTGCCACGGGTTCCAAATATCGTGCATACCGTACCTCCTTATCACAGGGTAAGAAGCCGAAAGACCTGCTCTGCGCTTTCGGCGAGGTTTTCCGCCGCGGTTTCGGGGCGCATGGCTTCGTCTAATGTCGTCACGCCGCGCACAGCGGGGAAAAACGCCGTGATGCCGGCTTTGTTGCACGCTTCCGCGCCCTTTTCAATACCGCCCGCAAACGCGATGACGGGCTTGTGATACTTCTTAGCAAGCTTCGCCACGCCTACGGGCGCTTTGCCCATGGCGGTTTGGGCGTCCAGTCTGCCTTCACCCGTCACGACGAAATCGGCATTTTTGATTTTTTCCTCTAAGCGCGTTTCCTCCATGACGATCTCAATGCCGGGCATGAGCTCTGCGTGCAGGAACACGCCGAGTGCGAAGCCGAGGCCGCCCGCCGCGCCTGCGCCGGGGGTATCAAGGTCACTTTCGGGATACAGTTCTTTCGTCAATGCGGCGTAATTTCGCATATAGCCGTCCATTTCGCGAATCATTTCGGGCGTAGCACCCTTTTGCGGACCAAAGACGGCACTGCACCCGTTTTCGCCGCACAGCGGGTTTGTGACGTCGCACGCCGCGCGGATGACGCAGTTTTTGAGTGCGGGCAGGGCATTTTTGTTCTCGATTTTCGCGAGCACGCGCAGCCCCTCTGCGCCGAACGGGACGGGGTTGTCGTCTTTATCCAAAAGATCGAACCCGAGGGCTTGCAGCATGCCTGCGCCGCCGTCATTCGTTGCGCTGCCGCCGATGCCGAGGATAAACCGCTTACAGCCGCGATTTATTGCATCGCGCAGCATTTCGCCCACGCCGTAGGTGGTGGTTTTCATGGGGTTCCGCTTATCTTGGGGTACGAGCGGCAGGCCCGCTGCCTGTGCCATTTCCAATATGGCAAGGTCGCCTTTGACGCCGTATTCCGCCGTGACCTTCTCGCCGAGCGGACCCGTGACCCGCACGCGCACCGTTTCGCCGTGCAGGCCCTCTGTGAGCGCTGCAGACGTGCCTTCGCCGCCGTCCGCCACAGGGCACACCACGCACTCGATTGCGCCGTCTGCACGGCGTACGCCCTCTGCCACGGCCTTGCCTGCCTCTATGGAAGACAAACTGCCTTTAAACGAATCCATCGCAATCACAACGCGCACTCAAAACGCCCCCTAAGAATTTCTTTTCATCATAATAGCACATTTGTTCCCTGCTTTCAAGGCAAATTTTTAGCTTCAATCAATTTTGTTTATATTGATTTTTGGAATATTTAAATAAAAGTTTTTTACTTTATTTAAAATCATTGACAAAAGTTTTCTTTTATGGTATAAAATACACAGAATAAATAAATTCCTAATTTTGCAAAAGGAGGCTTTTTCGTGACTTGGAGTAAATTGAAATGGACTGCTTTATTTTCAATGATTTTAGGGCATATTTACGCGGCTGTACCTGTTCAAACTATACTCTTGACTTATTTCAAAATAGAACCTGATGTTTCTTACCCCGTTGTCACTGCGCTGCAATGTATCGGTAGTATTGCTTTTCCTATTTATGCTTTCGGTATAGCGCAAGGCTGTATACATACGGATAATGCACTTTTTTATTGTCTCCGCCTTTTAGTATTTGCTATCATTGCCGAAGTTCCTTATAATCTCACATTGCGATATGGTTTTGTAAAATTCGCCTTCAACAATATTCTTTTTACTCTATTACTCGGTGCTGTCTGTTGCTTACTCTATGATTTTATTAAAAAGCAAATTTTTTCATGGGCAGCTTGGATTCCCGTTCTACTCCTTGTATTTTTAGCAGAAATTCTAAACGTTGAGGGTGGAGGTTTTGCTGTTATTTGCATTATCATCCCTTATGTTCTTTACCGGCGTCACAACAAAACGGCTTCCGTTATTTCTTTAGGTATCCTTATTGTTATATACTATGCTTTTATCAAACAATTTACAGGTTCTTTAG
Source organism: Hominenteromicrobium sp. (assembly GCF_046974225.1). Classification (NCBI taxonomy): domain Bacteria; kingdom Bacillati; phylum Bacillota; class Clostridia; order Eubacteriales; family Oscillospiraceae; genus Hominenteromicrobium; species Hominenteromicrobium sp. The sequence goes on from NZ_JBKWAE010000002.1 coordinate 7,566, forward strand.
ACGCTCCGTTCCAATGGCTAAATCCTCGCTATGACACCTCATCTTTCTTCCTTGAATGTGCATGTGCACTAATTGGTATTCTGTTGCTCATAAGTTACAACGAAAAAAAAGGAAAAGCTTACTGCCAATGGTTTCATTATATCGCCTACCCGGCACACTTGTTATTGCTCTATATACTCAACACCTGCATAATTAAAATTTAATTTTGTCTTTTCTAAGATAGGAGTGATTCCAATGCACAATCCATCTCACCACATGAATCGTACATCGAATATCACAAAATCTCATTTGGAGGTAAAGTTATGAAGAAGAATTTTAAAATTAAAATGACATCCCTGTTCTTAGCGATCATCTTTGTTATTGCACTGCCGATTTCCATTTCTGCACAAACGGTTGACATTCCTTCTCCAAACTCGGAAGTTCAGCCTCAATCTTTTACTCGAGAATACACAACATATCTAACTTCTTCAACGCGCCAAGTTATGAGTGACGGCAATTGGTTTGGCGAGGAACTTGTCATTGTTCGTTTTACTTCTTCTGAAGGGCCAACCTCAATATCTGTATACGCCCTTGATAGTGCTGGCAACAAAATTGGTCCGCGCACAATAAGTTTGGGTGGTGCCGCTTCGTTTGTTTTGAAAAACGTTTCGGGATCATTTGAAATTTATGCCAGTTCAAACGCTGGAAAGAACGGAAATGTTAAGTTAACTGTTGTTCTTTCTACATACGCTTAAATTAAGCAAATTCACTTCATCAGACGTTTAAAAAGGGAGTAAAGCGCTTTGCCTTCCTGCGTTTTGTATTCTATGAAATTACTTGAGAGTAATGGGCTTTACAGGTTTGTTCTCCTCGCGGGCGCTGGTCTTGCCCTCGGGCTTGATTTCGCCTGCGGCAAGCAGGGAACGCTTTGTGAGAGACGGGCCGATGAGCTCATACACCAGCACGGAGAACAGCACGACGTTGCGCACGATGCTGCCGTCTGCAAGGGACGTAGCGGTGAGCGCCATGCCGAGCGCCACGCCGGCCTGCGGCAGAAGCGTGATGCCGAGATGCTTTTTGATGTGGTCACTGCACTTTGTCATAGCGCAGCTGATGTAAGAGCCGGAGATCTTACCGAGCGAACGGAAGACGATGTAAATGATGCCGATGAGCAGCACGAGCGGGTTGCTTAAAATATTTAAATCGAGCTCCGCGCCGGAAAGCACGAAGAACAAAATGTTGATGGGGCCTGTCCAGCGATCCAGACGGCTCATCAGCTCTTCGGAAGCGCTGCACACATTGCAGAAGACCGTACCGGTCATCATGCAGACGAGCAGCAGAGAGAAACCGATCTTCACGCCGCCGAGCTCAAATTCCATGGAGGAGATACCAACCATGAGAAGCACGAAGGCGACCGTGAGGGACAAACGCTTACTGCGGGAGTGGAAATAGGTCTCTAACCAGTTGAGCGCAAGGCCGGAAAGTGCGCCGAGCACGAGGGAAATCACGATCTCGATGATGGGCTCTAAAATGACGCTGACAACGCTGATGCTGCCCATTTCGAGCGCGCCGGCGATGCCGAAGGACACGGAGAACAGCACGAGGCCCACGGCGTCATCGATGGCGACGACCATGAGCAGGAGCTTTGTGAGCGGGCCGTCTGCCTTATACTGGCGCACGACCATGAGCGTAGCCGCCGGGGCCGTAGCCGCGGCGATGGCACCGAGGGTGATGGCAGAGGGCAGCGAAAGGAGGGCGGGATTGATGAGATGCAGGACAATGAGGGCGATATCGACCACAATAGTCGTGATGACCGCCTGCAGAATGCCGACGGTGATGGCCTGCTTACCCATCGTTTTGAGCTGCGAGACGCGGAACTCGTTGCCGATGGCGAACGCGATGAAGCCGAGCGCCGTCTGCGTGATGACGCTGAGGCCCTCCACCTGCTCCAGAGAATTGAAGCCGATGTACGGAAGGTTCAGCGCGCCGAGACAGAACGGACCGATGAGCAGACCGCCGACGAGGTACGCCGTGACCGCAGGCAGATGTACGAGCTTTGCCAAGCGGGACATCAGCAGACCGACGACCAGAGCGATGGCCAGACAAATCAGGGTTTTTTCCACTTTTTGAACACTTACCTTTCTTCGAGGTACGCGTGCGGCCACACAGGAAAGTGCCGGTCTCCGCCCCTCCGTTTGTATATCTTTTTTCTTTGTCCGCCTGCCGCCGGAGCACGCAGACGAAAAAAGCAGAATTCCAAAAAAGTTTACAACAATTTCACGGATATGTCAATGTTTTTTGACGCCATGTTTTAGGGAAAAAAGGCGTTTTTTCCCGTTGTTTTGCTGAATATGGTAAGTCGTGAAGTAAAACCTGTTGAAGGAATAAAGTTTTGCTCAAGCTTTCTGCGCGGACAGCTAAAAGCAAGCGTAAATGAAAAAACCCCTCTGACAGAGGGGGCTTTTAGCTTTTGAAAAATAAAAAAGAACCACATTTCTGTGATTCTTCTAAGTGTTGGCGCCAACCTATCGTCCCGGGCCGTTGCCAGCCGAGTATTTTCAGCACAAACGAGCTTAACTTCTGTGTTCGGTATGGGAACAGGTGGACCCTCGTTGTAATCAACACCAACTATTCTGTTTGCCGCCTCATCTGACGGCTTTATTATAATACCACATCTCTTTCTAAATTGCAAGCCTTTTTTCAAAAAAATTTCAAAAAGTTTTGAGAAAAGCAAAATATGGTATACCAAACATTTTGCATGCCATATTTTGTAGGTTATTCTTCTGTGTAATCACCGGTGTCATCCGTATAGTCGCCCGTATCATCGGTGTAATCCCCTGTGTTGTCCGTATAATCGCCGGAATCGTCCGTGTAGGTGTCGCCGGCGGTGTCCGTTGTATCGGTGTTATCGGTGCTGTCGCCGTTCGGATCGGGGGTCGGCGTGGGGGTGGGCGACGGCTCCGGCGTTTTGTTGCCGAGGAGATAATCTGCCCAAATGGCGCAGCCCTCGTCGTTTAAGTGGATGCACAAGCCCTCGGGGTCAGCGCAATACTCCGCGGGAAGGTAGCCCTCTGTACAGAATGCGGCGATGTTTAAGAACTTCAGGTTCTTTTTGCCCGTGCAATAGGTCTGCATCGCTTTGTTATACTGCGCGATGGTGCTGCTGCTGAGCCCCTGATAGTCAATCCACTCCAGCATGGGCGTAACGGCCTGCACGGTAATTTCAAGGTTCGGGTACTTCGTTTGCAGCGCGGAAATAACCGCCTGTGCAGTGGACGTGACGTCGGAAACGTCGTTATACGTGAGGTCTTCCTTGCCGAGTTGAATGTAAAGCTTCGTCGCGGAGAAACGGTCGATGGCTTCCGTGACGGTGAGAGCGGTGTCATCGTCGAGCCACAGGCCGCCCTCACCGCCGTTTAGTTCGTTCTGCGCTTCGCCCCACGAATAATCGCTGCGGGTCATGAATTCCGCGTCGCTCAAAGCGGTGGTGCTGCCTGCGCCGTCCGTGACGTAGCTTTTCAGGCGCGTCGTCATGCTGTCGCCGATGAAAAGTGCGCCGTCAAAAGCGGAAGACGGCGTAGGCGCGGCGGAAGCAGTGTTTTCTGCCGGTGCGGCGCTGGCCTGCGGTTTTACGGTGGAGAAGAACTCCGGCTCGCCGTCTGCGGCGATACTGCTGATGGGCGTGCGCACACCGGCAGCGCTGGCCACGCCGAGGGCAACGAGCGCCACGAGCACAGCGGCGGTGCAGACGACCGCCACGCGGAACTTGTTGATCTTCTTCTTTTTATGAGGCACGCCTGCTTTTTGCGGCGCTTTCGGGGCTTCCGTCTTCTGCGGGACATTCTGTGTGGCCTGCTCTGCGGCTCGCCTTGTGCGGCGCTCCGCACGGGCGGCTGCGCGCTGTGCCTGCCGTTCTTCCTCGCGCATAGCAGCGGGGCGTTTTCTTTTATTCGCCAAAATATAGTCATCCTTTCGGAATATTTCTTTGTTATCTTGGGTTTATTGTACGGCGCGGGAAAGATTCTGTCAAGTAAAGAGGACACCGCGCAGCGCTGCGGGTGCCCTCTTTTACGGTTTATTTAAATTTATACGCTTTATGAATGTTTACACGCGCGTGAGGCGCACGGCCATGTACTCGCGGCCCGGCAGCGCAATGCGGAACTTACCGCTGTGCACGCCGGCATCGGTGATGGTCATGTTCCACGTATCGATGACCTCCACGCGCCAGTTTTCGTCCGCGGGCTTTACGAAATCGCGGAAGCTCGGGCGGCCGAAGCCGTAGTAGTGAATCTCGTAGCCGGTGACGGGGATCATCTCGTCCGGCACGGCGACGGTCTCATCGAACGCGCCGGGGCCTTGCTTTAAGCCGAGACCGGGCGTCTGCGTGAGAATTTCATGCAGGAAGCGGATGCGCGCGGGGCTTTCGCCGTGCAGCTTGCCGCCGTGGCTCCACCACAAGATGTCTTCGGGGTTCATGAAGGTCTCGCCGTGGCCTGCGTAGCCGCCGCGCATGGAAGCTTCCCAGAAGCGGCGGGTAAACTCCTGCCCGGAGATATTGCCCCAGCCCATATCAATATTGCCTTCGTAGGCAATCTCATCCCACACGATAGGCTTTTGGTAGCGCGTGCGGTAATCGGTGGTGTATTCCACGTGACGGTAGAGATCCTGGCGCTGCAAGCTGCAATGCGTAATCCACGGACGAGTGTGGTCGTAGAACGGTATGCAGTTGTGGATGGAACGCATGTGGTTGTACGGATCTTTTTTGCAGAGCAGGTCTGCGTAGTGCTCCCAGTCCTCAAGCTTCTTGGCGCGCATGAGGTCGTATTCGTTTGCAAGACTCCACCACACGTTGCGGTAGGCGGAGAAGCGCGCGATGACGTAGTTCCAGTAAAGGTCGTCCTGCTCGCGGTTCATGGCGGAGAAGCCCCAGCGGTCGTAGGGGTGCATAACGATGATGTCGGCCTCGATGCCGCGCTCCTGCAATTCTACGATGCAGCGCTCCATGCGGCGAAAATGCTCGGGGTTAAAACGCGTAAAATCCCAGTTGTTGCCGGAAAAATCGACGGAATACGAGAAGTTTTCTTCGGTGAGGTTTGAATTATCGACCGGAGTTCCCTCATACGGAAAGGTCTCCGGGTCGCGGAAATTGTGGATGTAGTGCTTCGGAAAGACGCAGAAACGCATTTTGTTGAAGTAGCCCTTATCGAGCTCCTCGAGCGTTTGCTTGTGCACTTCTTCCGGCTGGTGCGCCCACGCGTAGCACGTGGTGCCGACGGAATAGTACGGCGTGGTGTCTTCATAGGCGAAATGGTACGTGTTCGCAATACGCACCGGGCCGTGGTTATTGCCGGTCGGCTCCGTTACGGTGAAATCGCCGGCAGACTCCGCTTCCGGGAAGCTGCCGACCGTTTCATAGACGTAATCGCCCGTAAAAGAGGGCATGAAGCGCACTTTATAAACGCCGTCGCCGTCATAGAAGCCGTCTACCGTGACGATCTCGTTTTTGCTGCGGAACGTGGCGGAAACGGACTGCTCCGTAAACGGGTTGCCCGCAGACGGACCCTTGAGGGAAACTTCAAAAAGCCCCCATTTTTCTACTGTATTCATTAGATGTCACTCCTTATTTCTCGATGACGCCTTCATAATTCATGCCGAAGCCGTAGTCGTAGGCGTGACCGAATTCATCCACGTGCACTTCAAGGTCAAACGGAACGTCTTCGCAATGCTTTTCCACGGTGTCCATGTCCTTCGGCATCTGCACGGGCAGACGGCCGGTGGGATCGTAATCGCCGAAGACGACGTCGAGCACCGCGGCGCGGGAAACCCCGAACTCGACGACGATGCCGTCCGCTTCACGCTCAAACTCGTGCATGACCATTGGGTTGTTGATCGCTGCGCAGACAATGACGGGCTTGTCTCCCATCGCCTCGCGACAGTTTAGAATGTTATCCAGGTCGCATTCATTATAGGCAATGTTCGTTTTGCCGCGATAGCTGCGGTTCGTGAAATTCTCGCGGAAATCGCCGCCCGCAATACTCACTTCGCGCGCGTTCACCGCCGTATAGGGGCGGTACTGGAGTGTGATGGGCAGGTAGCCGTTGCCGCCGTTTGCGACGTCTTCCGTAAAATACGCGTTGCACGCAGGGCTTTCCACAAAGACAAGCGCCACGTCCGCTTCCTCGGGCGTATGGACGCGCACGCCGTATTTCGAAATCACCTCGTCCGTCACGGGGTCTTCCGTGTGGGCGGGAATATCGTTGCGCATGAAGCCCTTCATGGTGCGGAGCTTGCGCTGCGGCACGTAGATTTTGATACCCTTTTGGAGCGGCAGACAGTGATTGCGATTCTTTAATAAGACGACAGATTTGCGTTGTGCGTCATAGCCGTGGGCACAGAATTCCGCGTTGCCGACAATCTTGGCGGACTCTTCGGGATCGAGATACGGGTTCTCGAACAGGCCGCACCGGAAAATATTTTTGAGCAGACGCGCGGCGGAGCGCTCCATTCTGGCGCGCATGGCTTCTTCGCCGACCTTTTCGCAGCCGATTTGATACGCTTCCATGATGGGCGCAATCTCTGCGTTGCCGCCGAACTGGTCTACGCCGTTCATGATGGCGACGAAGCAGCGCTCGCCCTCGGTCATGTTTTCCATATTAAAGCAGCGGCTTGCAAACGTATCCATAATGGGTGCGGGGTCCTGCGTGATGCCCCAGTCTGTGCAAACGACACCCTTAAAGCCGTATTTTTCGCGCAGGAGATCTTTGATGAGATACTCGCTGTACGAGTTGCCGACGTTTTTGCCGTTTTTGGTGTCGAGGCCCCAAGAAACCGTGTAGTACGGCATGACGGCAGAGGCGCTTTCGGTGGGACCGTCTAATTTAAACGCCGCTTCCGTAAACGGTTTCCTGTGTTCTTCGGAATTATTGCCCGGGTAAACCGCGTATTTGCCGTAGGCATAGTGTGCATCGCGGCCGGCCTCACCCGTGCCGCCGCCCGGCCAGTGCTTGACCATGGTGTTTACGCTGTCATATCCCCAGCCGTTTTCGGAATTCTTGGTGGTCTGCATACCGTCGCAGTACGCCTTAACCATTTTCTTTGTCATTTCAAGATTTTCACCGAGCGTATCGACAAAGCGCATCCAGCGCGGCTCGGTGCAAAGGTCAATCTGCGGGCCGAGCGCCGTGGTGATGCCGAGCGCACGGTATTCTTTCGACGCATCCTCCGCGAACCGGCGGACAACCTCGGGGTCAAAGCACGCGGCAAAACCGACACCCTCCGGCCACTTGCTGACGTCACTGCCGGCGGTTTTAAACTCTACGCTGCCGCTGCCGCGCGCACCGTTGCGCGGGTCGGAGGAAATGTTCACCGGGATGCCGTGCGGCATGCTTTCGGCAAGCTTTTGCAGCTCATTGTTCCACTTTGCGGCAGTCTTCGCGTCTTCTACCGTAATCATGAGGACGTGGCGGATATGCTCTTTGTTCATGAATTCCTTCTGCTGGTCGGTAAGCGTATACGCAGGGACATTTGCTTCCGCGTACTTTTGGCCGTTATATGTACCGCCGAACGGGCCGAACGCCATGGGCGGCACCGCTTGGTGCGGCGAATAGAGCATGAGGCCCGCAATCTCCTCTGTTGTTAGACGGGAAGCAAGGTCTGCGGCGCGCTCCTCAACGGGCAAACGCCAATCTTCATACGGGAGAAGCTCGCCGGTCTTCTCCAAATCTTTAAAATACAGGCCGTCTTTTTCGATGAGCTCTACGCCGGACGACGCAGACCACGCGAGCGGCTTGCCGTTTTCGGGATAGGCGCGGACAATGCCGTCTCTTTCCGTTTTTTTCACGTTCATTTTCATACCTCTTTGTTTGGATTAAAACAAGGAATTTTCGCATTTGCTTTTGTACAAAGTATAGCATATTTACTATAAAAAGTAAAGATTTTTATAAGGTGTGTCACGCGGGCTGTATGCACAGAAAAGCGCGAGAAAACGGCGTATCTTTTTCCTTGCATTAAAGCGGATCCTAATGGTATAGTTAATAGGCTGCGGTAAAAAAAGCGGTAAACTATGCGGAAAAATCAATTTATTGGAGGGAAACATGATAAAAGACTATTTAACGAGCCTGAAGCAGGAGTTTTCGGGCTACAACACCACCAAGCTGATGAAAGACATCATGGCGGGCCTGACTGTTTGTGCGGTGGCGCTGCCCCTTGCGCTGGCGTTCGGCGTATCTTCCGGCGCTACGGCAGCTGCGGGTCTTGTTACGGCAATCATTGCGGGCGTTGTCATTGCAGTACTCGGCGGCGCTTCGTTCCAGATTTCCGGCCCCACAGGCGCGATGAGCGCCGTTTTGGTGGGCATTGTGGCGTCTTACGGCTTGCAGGGCGTGTTTTTCGCGTGCTTTGCGGCGGGCGCACTGCTGCTTTTAGCCGGTATTTTTAAGCTTGGGCGGCTCATCAGCTTCATCCCGATGCCCGTCATCATGGGCTTTACGTCCGGCATTGCGATTATTATCGCGATGGGGCAAATCGATAATCTCTTCGGCACTGCGTCCGAGGGCAGCTCGAATTTGGCAAAAATCGCGTCTTACGCGCGCCTCGGCTTTCACCCGAACCTCCAAGCGGTGCTGATTGGTCTGCTTGTCGTTGTCGTGATGATTGTCTGGCCGAAAAAGTGGGGCACACGCGTGCCGGGCTCGCTTGTGGGCATCATTTTGGCAACGGTCGTTTCCGCCCTGTTCCGTATGGATTCCATTGCGACGGTGGGCGACATTCCGCGCACGCTGATGCTCGCTGACCGCCTTGACCTCGGCAGCCTGAACCTTGACATACTGAAAAACCTCATCTCGCCCATTGTGACGATTGCAGCGCTCGGCATGATTGAAAGCCTTTTGTGCGGTGCTTCGGCTTCCCGCATGAAAAACGAGCCGTTCAATGCCGATCAAGAGCTCATCGCGCAGGGCGTAGGCAACATGCTGCTGCCGCTTTTCGGCGGTGTACCGGCTACGGCGGCCATTGCGCGCACGAGCGTAGCGGTGAAATCCGGCCAGCAGACGCGCCTTGCGAGCGTGTTCCACTCCGTTTTCCTGCTCGCCTCCATGTTTCTGCTCGGCGGCGTGATGGCGCGCCTGCCGCTTGCGGCGCTTGCCGGCGTTTTGATGGTAACGGCATGGCGCATGAACGATTGGAGCGGCATCCGCTACATTTTCAGCCACAAGCTAAAATCCGGCATCAGCCAATTCCTCATCACGATGCTCGCAACGGTCATTTTCGATTTGACGGTCGCGATTTTGCTCGGTGTTGCGTACTCTGCGGTTTTGTACATTGCAAAATCCAGCCGGATTGGCGTAAGCTTCTCCGACATTGACGCGAATAAGCTGCGCACGGTGGAAGGCAAGCCGCCGGTGCTGGAGACGACCGGCGTTGTGTACGTGATAGGCTCGCTGTTCTTCGGCGCGGTGGATGAATTCAACCGCCGCATGGCGGAAATGCCCGCCTACGACCATGTGATCTTTTCCCTGCGCGGCATGCCGAACATTGACGTTTCCGGCGCGCAGGCCGTTTTGGAGCTGTGTGAAAGCCTGCAAAAGCAAGGCAAAACGGTCGCCTGCTGTGGCATGGCAGACGGCGTGCGCACCTATTTTGACCGCACGGGCATCACGGCGCTTCTCAGTGAAAACGCGTACTTCTGGAACGCGGAAGACGCGATTTTAGACCTGCTGAGTGCAGAAATTGCAGAGTAAAACAGATTATAAATAGCATCACCCCCGTTCCGTTTTTTGAACCGCACCAGATTATGCGGACAGCACTAAAAGCCCCCATGTAGGATATTGAGTTTTAAGCGGAGTGGCGCAGCGACAGCGGTGCCACTCCCGTTTTTGTTTGGATGCGTTCGTGGTTATAGAAGTAAATATACCTGTCGATCAGTTCGTTTGCTTCTTGGAACGTCTTTGGCTTGTGGCGGTAGATGCACTCTGTTTTCAGAATGGAGAAGAAATTTTCTGCCATGGCATTGTCATAAGGATTTCCTTTCCTTGACATGGACGGCGTTATGCCGTAAGATTGTGTTAGCTTGAAGTATGCTTGCGATGTGTATTGAAAGCCTTGGTCGCTGTGGAGCTGCAACTCCGCAGCGACTTTCTCTTTCTTCATTGCCAGACGAATCGTGTCCAGAACAAGATTCACAGTCTGCCGACTTGCAGTCTTGTAGGCCACAATACTGTTGTCATACAGATCTCGGATCATGGACAGATATAAAATGCCTTCTTTTGTGTGGATGTAAGAAATGTCCGTGACCCATTTCTCGTTTGGCCTGACCGCCCGGAACTGTCTGTTCAACAGATTTTCGTATTTGTGTACCTGCTGACCAAGATTTACCCATTGGCGGCGTCGGCGAACCTCAGACAATAATCCATATTTTTTCATGATTCTGAGCACAGTCTTCGGATCTCTTTGAATATTTCTGCCTTTTAACCACTTCCATACACGTCGATAGCCATAGGTCTTATCTGTCCTGCGCTGACATTCCTCGATTTCCTTTGCCACAACAGCATCGCGATCCGTCTCTCCCAGACGCTTTTTAAAGCAGTAGTAACCACTTCTGGATACCCCGAAGAATTTGCACATAACAGATATTGGGTATTCTCCCCGGTGACGGTGAATGACGGCGTACTTTGCCTTTGGCCTCACTTCCTTTCTGTGGACTGCAGAAAATCCTGCAGTAATTTCACTTCCATCTTGAGCCGCTTATTCTCATACTTATATTCCTGCAGCGTCTTTGCAGGCTTCCTGCCACGAAACTTCGGCGCACCCTTGGCGGCTTTTTTGCGTTGCCGCTTCAGCAGATTGTGAACCGGACGGTCTCCCTCCAAGCCAAGTTCCGCTTCGATTTCCCTGTGGTTCTTCCCTGATTCTAACATCTTTTCTATGGTCGGTAGTAGAACCTGCATATTGGTGTATCTTCGTTTGCTCATAATGAATCCCCCCTGATGTACTTATTATCCTACATCAGGGGGGATTTTGTCTATTGTCCTGTTTTACTGGTTCTGTTCATTTTGCGGAGCGGGGGTGATGCTTGTTTTAAAACAAAAACCCGCAGGCGGGGCATACGGCGTATGCCTTGTCTGCGGGGAAATGTTTGAAAGATTCGCTTTTGCGTCCCTCGAGAAAAATCCTTGCGGATGATTATCTCTTGGAGAACTGCGGAGCGCGACGAGCTGCTTTGAGACCGTATTGGCGTACAGTTTAGCGCCGGTTTTCCTTGATTTTATGGGCTTTTTGGCCTCTGCCCTCAAATGTTGCCCCAGTATTTAATCATAAAAATGGGGGCATTTTAGACACCAACAGATGGAGCAAATGCAGCATTTACAACACTCAGAAGTTCCTCCGGTTTATTATACTTCACCTGCGCGTAAATGTCCATAGTCGTCTTACTGTTTTCATGCCCGGCAAGATATTGAACAGTTTTTGGGTCAATGCCTGCATACAGCAGGTTAGTAATATAGGTGTGACGAAGTTGATGTGGGGTTACATCAAAGTCAATGGCATACACTAACTTCGGGTTATTTTTCTGATGACTGCCAGGGGTAGGCGTTACCGTACACTTCACGCACTGGCCATTTACATACTTATAATAGTTATGGGGTTTCGTAGAGCGAACGGTTACATATTTCCATACCCGCTGAAACTGCGAAGATGAAAGAGGATTTCCATTTCTGTCAGCAACCACATATTCCGATTCGGTTTTCTCTTTCACTTCCCGCAGGCAGTCTGTCAAACACTTTGGGATCGGAATATCTCTCCGAGCCGCCTTCGTTTTCAGCGTTGTGGAAATCACCGGCCTGTTATGTTCTGAGCGCCATGCCCTCCGTACAGAGATGTACGGCGTAGGAACATCCAGAAATACGCAGTCCCATTGCAGTCCCAGAATTTCTTCACGACGCAGGCCGGAATATAAAGCGATCATTATAAAGGTATAGGGCGGAAGCCCTCGGACAGTATCTAAAAGTAGCTTCACTTGCTCATCCGTCAAGGCATTTATCTTTTTCCCCGGTTTTCCCCCTTTGGCCGAGAGTCCCTCACAGGGATTATATTCAAGTAACTGGCTTCGCTCTGCCGAATAAAAGACACATTTCAGGAGCATATTTACCTTACTATACAATCCAGCAGATTTTGAAGCCAATGGAATCATCGCAAGCCGAATATCGTCTGCAGTCACATCCTCAAGATACATATCGCCTAAAGGTTTGACAATATAGTTGTTCATGGTCTGGGTATATCCTCTCAACGTGCCGGAAGATACCTTTGCCGACTGCATGAGCAACCACTTCTCGCAATACTCTGCCACCGTTGGATGTTTTCTGCGGAAAACCGCCTCCTCTACCTGGCGTCGAGCCTCCATCTCCTTTAACTGGAGTTCCTCGCAGGTTTCAGCATACAAGTCCACCCTTTTTCCATCGGCATCGGTGATCCGAGTCCTGTAATATTGAATCCCCCTCCGCATGGCAGTGCCATACCGGGGAACATTTTCTTGTTTTTTCGCCATGATTTCAGTTCCTTTCTATTTAATATGTATTTCAGCGCCGATACCTTCTTTATACTGAAAAATCATGGCTCTATCAAAGGTGCGATTCTGGGAAACGCAAAGGGCGGGGAACACTCCCCGCCCTTTGTACGTTTTCCGTCAAATTATTGTGCCGCTTCGTATTCACCGCCATCCCATTCTGCAAAGGCTCCGCTTAAAACTCCTGCCAGTTGCTCCGGCTTGTTGTACTTTACCTTCGCATAAATGTCCATCGTGATCTTACTGCTCTCATGGCCAGCCAAGTATTGAACTGTTTTCGGGTCTACCGAAGCATGAATCAAATTTGTGATGTAGGTATGACGAAGCATGTGTGGCGTAACCTCAAAATCCAAGCTATATACCACATGACCATTGTTCCGTGCTTTTTCACCCAGCTTCGGGTAAAGCATATACTTCACATATTTCCCGTCCACAAGTTTGCGAGCTATCCTCGGTTTTGCTGTCCGTGTCACGATATACTGCCAAAGCCGCTTAAACTGCGTATAAGACAACGGCTCTCCATCCTGGTTGGCAATTACATAGTCTGATGTCGATTTTTTCTTTGCCGCTTTCAAGCACTCTGCCAAACGATCCGGGAGAGGGATATTCCGCTCCGCAGCCTTCGTTTTTAACTCTGTGAGAATGACCGGCCTATTATGTTCCGTGTGCCACGCCCGCCGGACCGTCAAATACGGCGCATCTGTATCCAGATATACCGAATCCCATTGCAGTGCAAGGATTTCTTCCCGCCGCAGCCCGGCATACAGGCCAATCATCACAAATACATAGGGCGGCAACCCACGAATGGCGTCCAAAAGCCGTTCTACCTGTTCATCCGTCAAAGCCTGCCGCTCCTCCTGCGGAACGCCTCCGCCTTTTGCCTCAAGGTATATCGTCGGGTTTGTATCAATCACATGGCTCTCCTTGGCCGCCCGGAAAATAGACTTGTAGAGGATTACCACGGACTTATATACTGAAGCCGACTTTTTAGAGACTGGCACAAGGGCAACCTGGATGTCATCCAGGGTTACATCGGCCATTCGTTTCTCACCCAGCTCCTTGATAATATGCCGCCGCACCTTGGATGTATAATCAATCAATGTGGTGGCACGGATATGGACGGACTGCATCAGAAGCCACTTTTCACAATACTCGGCGACCGTGGGGGATTTACGCCGGAATGTGGCGTTGTCGATTTGCTCAAGAGCCGCCATTTCCTTGTCGTAAACTTCCTCGCGGGTTTTTCCGTAAAGAATCACCCGTTTGCCATCTGCGTCCTCAATATCTGTTTTGTAATACTCATGCCCATTTATCTGGACTTTGCTGTACCTGGGAATTCGTTTTCTTTTTGCTGCCATTTTTCTACCTCCAAATGCAATCGGTGTTGTATCTTTGTTTTACCAAAACCGCACGATTTGCTCAAAGGTGCGATTTGTTTCCTCGCACATTTCGGTAGGTTGCTTTCTTTTCCACAGGTTTTGCCCGATAGGTGCATTTAGCAACATATTCCTGAAGGTAGGCAGAAGTGAAATATACGCACCCATTCGGTACATATTGAATATAGGAAATCAAACCGCTGTTTCTGGCTTCATCCAAGGTGGCAAGGCTGATTCCCAACAGTTTTGCCGCCTCCTTACGAGTAATCAGCTTTTCCATATCCAATCTTCACTTCCTTTCCTTCTTTTTTACTACTTCATAATCAAAACCGGGCCGCTGGCCGCAGTAGGTGCAGATGTCCTTTTCCACCCGGCCAGGGTGGACCCGGCGCAAATAATAAGAGCCTGTGCCGTAGAAGTTATTGGCACAGGCCGGACAAAGGCACATGATTAAATTTTTCGACGTTTCTTCAATCAATCCCACGCTGACTGCCAGAGCGCGGTTGAGCCGGCGGATATGCTGTTCCTCCAGATGTCCGATGTACGTTTCCAGCCGTCTTTTATCAATGGTGCGGAGCTGCTCCATCAGCACCAGAGAAGGCAGCTCCAGGCCGTTCTCTGCTTTGAGAAGGTAATGAGTGGGCAGCTTGGCCTTGGCGTCCACTTTGCTGGATATGGCTGCCACAATGACCGTGGGGCTGTGCTTGTTTCCAGTATCGTTCTGAATAATAAGGACAGGGCGATACCCTTCCTGTTCGGAGCCGATTCCCCGGCCCAGATCGGCATAGTACATATCGCCGCGCAGATATGTCTTATTCATGTCTATGACCTCCCTTTGAAATGCAGGCGGCAGGTGCCGCCTATGTAGAGCCGGACAGCAGAACAGAATGAAGGCCAGGGAGAGATAAAACAATCCTCCTGTTTTCATTGGCCCGTCCTGCTGTACGGCCCGTATTTCAAAGGTGCTCCTATTTGTCCTCGACGCCCCGAAGCACCGGGTGGGAAGTCATCAAACGGCTGGCGGCTTGCCAGCTCCACGGGGAATCTCACCCCTCGCGTGGTTCTCACGCAACCGCCCCCATTGCCTGCGACGGATCACGGCGGCAAACCGCTTCAACGCTCGGACGTTAGGCTGGACGGGAGTATCATTGTCCCCGCTGCTGGTTATGGCCGTACCGGGAGCCGCCCGGTACTGGCAGCCTGCTGTTTCTCGCTCCTTGCCTGGAAGAACAAACCAAAGACCTACAATCTCTTTTTTCGGTGGTGTCTCGTTGTTTTCTCCCGGCAGATCACTGCGCAGCCGCTACCTGGGCTTTGGCTTTCGCCAAAGCAGCGGGAATGTGCCTGATGAATGGGTATGCAGTTTTCAAGGTGCCATGAGGCCATAAAAAGAACCTCTCACCCTATTTGCCGTTGGGTGAGAGGTTCTATAACCGCTAAAACTTATTTTTCCAGAAAAATTTTTAGCTTTTTGAGGATTTTCATTTTCCTCTTATAAACGGCGGGCTGAGAAATGCCGAGTTCCACCGCCAGCTCGCTCTCCTTGCGCTCATCAAAGAATAATGCCTGGATCAGCGCACGTTCTTCTGGGGTAAGCAGGGAAAGCGCGGTATGTAGCCTGTCCACTTCCAGCTTGTGGAGCACCACGCTCTCCACGCTTTCCTGCTCATCGGAGAATTGCCGGGCATTTTCATCCACCAGCCGGTCCAAAGAATCTTCGCGGCTGGGGATGATCTGCACCACTTGGCCCTCCTTTCCGAGAACGAACCGCTCGGTTTTCAAATCGTTCTCAAAATAGCGCATTTTCCGGTCGCCCTGCATATAGGCCCGGTACACTTCATCCGTGACCTCGACAAATTGGCCGCGAATCCATATTCTTTTTTTATCAGCGTCCACGCTGTTTTCCCTCCGATCAGTCTGAATTGCGAGAAATTCAGACTGGCCGGCGGTCCCCTACAACGTGAAAATGGGGTTTCTCTATATTGAAAAACGCACCTGCAGAATGGGGTATTCCCCCAAACAGCAAGTGCGTTTCTTTTTAGTTCGTATAAATCATGGCATGATGGTTCAGTGCGAAGGGCATAGTATCCCGCTGAAAAACGGGAAGTTTTTTTGACCGTACACCGTCAAGCAGGCGGCCTACGACATAGAATCATACTCGCTGCTTCTAATAAGCAGCGGTGCGAAGGATGACCAACGCATGAAATATCCCTCCAGGCCAAAACGTGGTCTGGAGGGATGGGCATGACAAACCAACCTGCCAAAGCCTCGTTTTTTTTATTGACAGGGCCAGTTATACGATCCTGGTCAGTTCACTTTTATCCGCACTATCAGTTCTCTAAAATTTGAACTGCTATGCCATTATAAATCTGGCATAAATCCGTAAAATAGAAGGAGAGGTGAACTGAAAGTGCAGAATGAACATGAAATGCTTGGCGAGATCATCAAGAATGCCCGCATGAAAGCAGATATTACGGTCGAAGATCTGGCAGCCAAGGTCGGAGTAGGCGAGAGATTTATATATCGTATCGAGAACGAAGGCAAAAAGCCCAGCTACGACATCCTGTACAAGCTGATTCGGGAGCTGTCCATTTTACCCGATCAGATTTTCTTCCCGGAAAAGAAGATTGAGGATTCTGAAATGGAAAGCCTTGTCCGTATGCTGTATAACTGCGATGAGCGTTCTATGCAGATCATCAAGGCGACAGTTAGAGCGGCCTTGGATAGCCAGCCCAAAGAGTGAAAAAGAGCCGATGTCCGTGGGAAATTCTCACGGGTTCATCGGCTCTGCGTCTATGCGTCTGGCTCTTTGATGACAACGATGTGTAGCTGTTTCGCCTGAATCAAGCTCTTTCGTTTGCACTTCGGGCAGTAGAGAGGATAATTGATTAAAACCGTATCCTCCCTGATTCGATCACGGGTTTTATTCCCGCAGACGGGACAATAAACCCATTCTGTTTGCTGCATGGGAACCACCTCCATTCTCTTGTTTCCAAGACATGGCTGAGGACTTGCTACTCTGCAAGCCCGTCGGCGTGTCTTTTCTATTTAATCTTCATTTTTCCTCCCATAAGTTAGCCATTAAAAATTTATCCAGGTTAATCTTGTTTCTGTGTTGCTGTCTCTTTCAGCCGTGAGAAACTTTCGTCGCTGATGTTGTGTTCAATCCGGCAGGCGTCGGCCTCCGCAGTCTTGGGGTCAATACCTGCGGCGATAAGCTGTTCAGTAAAAAAACAGTGACGCTCATAGATTTTCTTGGCTGTTTCTTGTCCTAAATCTGTGAGTAAAAGAAAACTGTGATCATCCATTGTAAGGAAACCACCATCTTTTAGGACAGTCATTGCCCGCCAGACGCTTGGTTTGCTAACATTTAATTGTCGAGCTATATCAACAGAGCGCACCTCAATTTGTTTTTTAGCTACTATTAAAACTGCCTCTAAATAGTCCTCCATAGATGATGTTAAGGGCATAATGGTACACCTCCTTCTGACACATATAATTACTTCATTTACACCATACCTGCTTTTTTGAAATGCTTCTTGAGCAGTTTCTTAGCGATGAGCGCGCCAACAAAGGCGCAAATTGCAACAACGACAAGCATTATGATAGCTGTTACAGGTGATACTAACGTTTGCAAAATTCCCAAATAACTTTCGCCAAACATTCCCGCATACTGCTCAAGTGTTTGATTTGAGAAAAACAAGAAGGGAATATATGTACCACTGAATGCTGCTAAAACCATATAAATGATATAACTGAACGTAAGTGTTTTTCCATTAGTGCAACCTGTTTTCCACGCGATCAACGCAGAAATAATGCCAGCAATAATGCAGCAAATTATCATGGGCGGATAAAATCCATAAATGCCTGTTACCGCACAAAAAATGAACAGTGCCCACGGTTTCTTAGTCTTAGCTGCTACAAGGAAATATGTAATAGCTGCCAATAATGACCACAATGGACTTACCACTAACATCGTGTAGGGAGAAAAAGATAGGAACGCACAAATGATATAGATAACAAGTGCGCACAAAGATAAAAGAGCTGTGACGATCAAATCCTTTACTTGAAATCCTTTTTTGTTTTCGGTTTGCATGAAATAAATCCTCCTTAAAATGATATTGGTTGGAACGATGTCCATATGATAACCGCAAAAAGAGCAAGCATACCTATCAACAAAATACTATCTCTTAAGCGGAAATCAACTAATATATAGTGAGTTTTTTCACAAGGATAGCTGATGCCTCGCGTTTCCGCTGATGCGGATAATTCTGTCGCCGTCATCAGAAGGCGCATAAGTATAGGGACTAAAAAGCCTTCGTATGTCTGCGCCGGATGACTTACTATTCTCCAAAAAGACAATCCCACGCCCCTCGTTTTCATCCCTTGTTTTATATAAAGCACATCTTGTTTCAAAGATGGAAGAAATCTCAATATGATAGCCACTGGTATCACAATTGCTTGAGGGATATGACTTGCCTGAAGCGCTGCTATCAATTCCGATATTTCCGTAGTCTGAAATAGAATATTCAAAGCAAGTGCAATAGTCAAAATTCTTAGTAAAAAGAATGTTATCACGGAAGATAAATGAATTGGAAGGACTTGCGCCAACATAAGCAGAACTATATAAACTATTGCAACTTTGATACTTGTTTTCCAAAGTCCACTTAGCAAAGCAAACAGGCAAACGACGCCAAAGAGTAACAAGCCTGTTAAGCCTCCACCCAAAGCAAACGCCAAAGCTGATGTCAATAGAATCAACAGAAGTTTTATGCGAGAATCGTAATATACTCCATGCTTTCTCAATTTATTCACCACCTTCCTCCACCATAAAATTCTTTACGATTTTGAAATTGTTTTGTTCCGTCATTTGTAAATCATCTTTAATAATCCCTTCCTTCAAAAGCAAAGCGCGCGAGGCGGTCAGGCTGATAAACTCCAGATCATGCGTAATAATAAAGACCAGCTTTCCAGCCTCACGCATATAATTAACAGCATTGGCAACAGCGCACATATTATCCCAGTCTAACCCGCTTGTTGGTTCATCCAAAACGATGATTGGTTTTTCCGAAAGCATTGCCGCTCCTATTGTCAGTCTCTGTTTTTGACCGCCTGATAAAGCATACGGATGGCAGTCTTTGAAGTTTTCCAGATGGAGCATTTTCAAAATTTGAGACACTTTTTCATCTATGCTTGGAATCCTTTTGTTTCCTAACCTCAATTCCTCCGTCACACTGTCTGTATAAAGCTGGTGATCTGCCTCCTGCATAACAAAGTACACATAGTCGGATAATTTTTGTTGCTTCACATTCTTTCCATCAATGTAAAACGCACCTTGGCGGCAGCGAATCAAGCCAGACAAGATTTTCCCCAATGTTGTTTTCCCGCAACCATTTTCTCCAATCAAGGCAATCGTTTCGCCTTTGTAGGCTTCTAATGAAATGTTGTGAAGAAGTTCCGGCATGGCTTTATGCGAAAAGCTCAAATTTCTAATTTGGAGAAATACTTCCGAGCGGCAAATAGATTCTTTCCTTTCTATTTGTATTAAATCCAAATTTAACGGGCGAAGCCTTCTGTTGTGCATTTGGACAGCAGATAATTCTGCCATTTCCTCACCTGTTAATTCTTCGCAGATTTGACCATCCTCCATAATTAAAAAGCGATCTGCGAGTCCGTATAAGTAAAACAATCTGTGTTCTGAAACAATAATCGTGTGTCCAGCGGCTTTCAAAGCAGAAAGAATCTCTCTTACCTGTAAGATTGTATGAATGTCTAAATTAGCCGAAGGCTCATCCAGAACATAAATTTGTGGATTAAGAGTAGTCGCTGCGAGAAAAGCAACTTTTTGCCTTTCTCCACTGGACAGGGCAAAAATATCTCTGTCTTTTAGGTTCTCCATATTCAGTGACTGAAAGGCGCTGTTAACACGTTTAACGATTTCTTTATGTGGAATTCCATAGTTTTCGCAGGCAAATGCAACTTCGCTGGAACTGTTTGTAGTAAAAAATTGACTGCGGGGATCTTGAAAAATTGAAGCAATCTCTTTGCCAGCCTCACCGGCGTCCGATTCTTTTATGGAACGTCCCAATACAATGACTTCGCCGGATAATCTGCCTTCAAAAAAGCGGGGAATCAAATTATTGATACACCTGGTTAATGTGGTCTTTCCACATCCGCTCTGCCCAGTAATAACAAGAAATTCTCCCGATTTTATGATAAGCTTTACATCCTTTAGACTTTCCTGAGACTGTCCTTCATACTGAAAAGAGGCATGTTCAAAAGATATAATTGGAAATTGTTTTTTCATGGCAACACACCTCATAGCTTCCAACTGATGGATTTCTCCCTGCACTTCAAAAAAGTACGATAAATCCCTTCTTTTTCTGCTAATTCCTTATGGGTTCCCTTTTGAACAATATGGCCTTGATCAATGACAATAATTTGATCTGCCGTCCGAACAGTAGACAACCTGTGAGCGATAGAAATTAGTGTTTTATTTTTCGTCAATTCAAAAATTGCGTCCAAAAGAGCTTTTTCATTTTCCGGGTCTACGCTGGATGTCGCTTCATCCAAAATAACGATGGGCGCGTCTTTCAATATCGCCCTTGCTATTGAAATTCTCTGTTTTTCTCCCCCAGACAAAGTGGAACCTGCTTCTCCTATCATTGTTTCATAGCCTTGTGGGAGCGCCTCTATAAAATCATGGCAGCGGGCCCTTTTAGCGGCCTCTACCACCTCCGCATGGGTCGCGTTAGGTTTTCCGAATTTGATGTTATTTTCAATCGTATCATTAAACAGATACACCTTTTGGAATACCATACTTACATATGATAAAAGGCTATCACAAGTAAATTCTTTTACATCGTGTCCTCCAATTTTAACACTTCCAGAATTTACGTCCCAAAATCTTGCAATCATATTACACAAAGTTGTTTTCCCTGAACCTGACGGCCCAACGATAGCACAAGTAGAGTTCTGTGGGATTTTCAAGGTGATTCCATCTAAAACCGGACGGCTGTCATAAGCGAAAATAACATCTTTCAGTTCAATCTCATATGATTTCAGGACAATATCCTTTCCGTCTCCATCTAAAACCGGTATATCTGAGATGAAATCCAGCCGATCCAACTGCGTAGCGAGCATTTTACTCAAAAAGGCCCCGTCATTCATCAATTCCAATTCCATGAACATTAAAAATGCACAGATGATAAATAAAAGGCAATAGGGCAATGTGATAACTCCCCACAAATAGAGCAAAGCTGACAATAAAAATAACAGGCAACTTGTAATCTTAAATACGGCTTCATACAGCTTCATAATTCCGGCAGTAGAAATTGTAACCGCTATATCGCTGCGACACTTATTTTCAAAGGCTTGATCCACTTTTCCTTTTCCTTCTTTGCCTTTTCCGAATATGCGCAGAACAGAAATGCCTTTTATGTATTCTAATGCACTTCCCACCAACAATTCCTGAGCATTTTGCATATCTTCCGTATGCGCGCCGGCCCGCTTTTTTATCTGGCCCAGTACAAGAATTCCCGCTAAAATTCCTGTTAAAGCCAAAAACCCAATCTGCCAGCAAAATATACCCAACATTAGCGTCATGGCAAGCGCCTGTACAAAACCTCCTACCAAAAATGTTAGTGCAAGCATACAATTCCCTTCCAGATCGGAAATTGTTGTTGTCAATACTGTTTGTACGGTGCCGAGATTATTTTCTGTAAAATAGCCCATTGGTGCCCTTTTGAGCTGATTTCCAATCTCAAGACGCTTTTCCCGGAAAATCTCATATCCAGACGCACTCATTAGCACATCGCTTAGGTACTGAAACAAAAAGCGGCCCAAAACACTAAGTGCAACAATTCCAAATGCCTGTAAAATGACAGTCTCTGTTAAGTGTTCGATATTCAACATTACCAATAGCACAGCAAAAAATACAAAGGCGGCGCAGCAGGATTTCAGAGCATTGAAGATCAGTCCGGCAATTACACGGGGACGATATTTCCCAGATAACCGTAAAATCCTTTTTATAATTGAAAACATATTAAAATGTCCCTCCTTCCACTTGATCAGCTGAACTCACATAATCACTCCATAATCTTTGATAAAGTGGGCATTCTGATAAAAGCTCTTCCTGCCTGCCGCAGCCAACAATCTTTCCATTTTCCACCACAAGGATTTGATCAGCCTTCTGGATGGTCGCAAGACGATGAGCTACTACGATGAGGGTTTTTCCTTTTACAAGTTTACTGATAGCGTTTTGAATGAGATACTCATTTTCTGGATCAGCATAGGCCGTGGCCTCATCAAGAATAATTACTCTTGCATTTTTTAGAATTGCCCTTGCGATAGTAATTCGCTGACGTTCTCCGCCAGAAAGTTTTCCTCCTGCGTCTCCGGCATTTGTATCATATCCGTTTTCCAACTTTACAATAAACTCATGACAGCAGGCAGCTTTTGCAGCAGCTACCACCTCATCGTCTGTCGCATCCGGTTTTCCGAGCCGGATGTTTTCACGGATACTTTCATCGAACAGAAAATTGTCCTGTGCAACATAACTGACTTCACCCATCAACTGTGCGAAAGGAATCTCTTTAATATTCTTTCCGCCAAAAATAACTTTTCCTTTTGTGGCGTCCCAAAAACCAGCCATGAGTTTTGCAATCGTTGATTTTCCGGAACCGGAAGGGCCGACAATTGCTGAAACAGTACCTGGTTTGATTTCAAAGGATACATTCTTCAGAACTTCCGTCTCGTTATAAGCGAAAGAAACATTTTCAAAGCGATAGGCTGTTTCATCCAGTGCAACATTTTTTTCTGGACGTTTCAGTTCCGGTTTTTCAATAAAATCCCGTATTTGATCGAGGCAGGCTTTCACCATATTAAATTGTTCAGAATATTTTCCTACTCGCATAAGCGGGGCAATAAATCCAATAGGAAGGATAATGCAAGTGATAAAATCTGATAATGGTAATGTTCCAGTCATATAAAGCCATGCGCCAATCGGAAGCGTTCCCAACAATGTTGTCGGCATTACAGCCTGAATGACTGCTGACCAAAGCCAACTCTGCTTCCACCATGCCAGAGTACTGTCATGGAAGAAGTTAATTGCACCTGTAAATTTACTATAAGAAGCACTTCCTTGATTAAATGCCTTAATAACCTCTATACCATTTACATACTCAACCAGCGTACTGTTCATCGCATTTTGTGATTTCATATAAGTGGTACTTTTATTCACATAATCGTTCATCATTCCAATGTAACCCAAAAGTCCGAGGGGAATTGTAATCAATGCAGCTAATCCCATGCGCCAGTCAAGAATAAATACCAGTAGTATACAGCATAGGGGAGCCACTACATTAGAGGTTATTTCAGGCATAAAATGAGCCATCGAATCCTCTAATTTTGAAACTGTATCTGCCATCAAATTTTTGAAATTTCCGGTCGGCGTATCCAACATGACGCCCATTGGAACCCGAAGCATTTTATCTGCGATTTTGCTACGGATATTTTTCAATATTTTATATGTAGCCTTATGCGACATAAAAGAGGATTGATATGTAAGCCACAGTTTTAATATTTGCCCGCCCAAAGCGACTGCAAACAAGATACATACATTTTGAATAGTAGCTGTTTTGTTAAATAGTTCCGCGACTAATAATGACACTGTAATAAAGGGGGCCATCCCGAATAGTTCGCCCAGCGTTGCAAGAAAGGTTGAAAGATATAGTTGCTTTTTATTATTTCCTGCATAACTCAACAATTGCTGAATTGCTCCAGGTTTCGTTTTTTTCTTCATGAAAAATCCTCCTTAAATAGGTTAGCGAAAACTAATTATTTGGCAAAAAATAAATGGCAAAAGCCACTTATTTTAGTGGAAGCCCTAATACACCATACCAGCCATAGTGCTGGAATTTTATGATATTTTTTACATAATCCTCCGCCTTTTTATAAGGAACATCGTGCAAAACACACTCACATAGTGCAGTAATATATCCATGCGTCAAAATGTGTATTTCTATATCGTTTGGCAGACATTTCGCATATCCCGCTTCATATGCCGCCTTTACAAATAGGGCATTCTGTTTCGTATATTGAATTGTAATTTCTTCTATAAAGTTTTCGACGCGAGAACCTTTGCTGCATTTCAGCAAGAGTTGAAATTCCTCCAAATGCTCGTACATATAGTTGACATATGTCATTGCCTGAACATATGACGCTTCAACAGAATCCCTTTCAATAGCTTCTCTAATTCCAACTTTATCGTAAGGTTCTGCATTATCCAGAAAATCTAATGTATAATGGTAAACATCTTCGATTAAGGCAAAAAACAACGCTTCTTTATCCTTAAAATGTCGATATATTGCACCTGTTGTAACCTTTGCAGCGGTAACAATATCTTTAAGCTGCGTTGCCTGAAAGCCTTTTTTTAGGAATTCCACTTTCGCACATTCCATAATTCGCTCTCTTGTCAAGTCGGAACAGTAACTCAAAATATTTTCTCCCTTCTCTGATAATCGCTTTATTTAAGATAATCTAATTATCAAACCAAAATCAGAATAGCATATTTTTGTCTTGCTGTCAAGGGGACGATGCTTTTGTTATTATCATTATGTACCCAGCCGCCTGTGCGGCTGGGCTTCTTCTTTTTTGGAGCTGTTAACAGGCAGGTGTGCCATACCCGTAAATCTCATAGTATCCCACGGGATAGCTGTTCTGTCGCACGGAGTCGCCAGAGTTGCCCTCCACGGTGTAGACGCGGCCATTCTCCACCTTCTCCACAATCCCCACATGGTCGGAAGAACCGTCTTGGCCTCCATCATCCCAGTCAAAAAAGATGATGTCGCCGGGGCGCGGCTCATAGCTGTTATCCTGCCACAGCCCACGCTCCTGGAACCAGGGAACACCCTGGGACGCGCAGGCCGCAAACTTCGGGATCACGCCGGCTTCGATATAACCGCACTCATTGGCGCACCAGCTTACAAAGCAGGCGCACCATTCCACACGACTGCCAAAGCCGTACCAGCTCCAGTACGGTTCGCCGCCAACATTGCCCACCTGGGAGAGCGCCACCGTGACGATTTCGCCATCCCCTCCGGTAATGCCGTAAAGCACCTGGGACCAAAGGGAATTGTTCTCATCGGCTAAAAGTTCCGCCATCTGTTCCCGCTGGTCCTCGTTAAAGCCGAACTGGTTGGCCATTTCCTCCGCAGTCTTGTGGCTGACAGTGATATACAGATAGGTTTGCGTGACCGTGGTTTCCGTTTCCACGATATTGCCGTTGCCGTCATCGGATGTTTCAATCACTGTTTCCGTCTGGGTGGACGTGCTGGACGAGATCTCATTCATCTGCCAGAAGATGTCCTTTAACAGCTCTAGCTTCTCATCATCCATGGTGGCCACTTCCTGGGCGTTGTCCGAATCGGTGGTGGTTTTGACGGCGTAAACCGCCAATACCTCTTTCCACACAGCGCGGGAACCGGACATCTCCAACACATCATAGCTGTGGGACGTCTTGATCTCATCCAGGTTCTCCTGGTAATCTGTATTGATCTCCTGTACAGCAGTCTGCATGGTCTGCCCGGTGCCGGAATCCTCGCCGGAAAAGAAAATCCCAAAGCAGGAGCCGATAATCATACCGATGAGGCAGATTACAATAATTACCAGCACGGCGATCCAGCCCCCGGCAGCGATGGCGGCAATCAGCGCCTTGGTGGCTGCAATGATGGCTTTCACCGCCGCAACCGTAGCCTTGACCGCTGCCTTTGCCGCAACTACCGCAGTTCGAGCCGCTATGCGGGCGGCATGAGCTGCAGCCCTGGCCGCCCGCGCCGTGGCCTGGGCAGTCCGCTGGGCAGCTTTAGCCGCCTGTTGGCTGGTCTTGATACTGGCCTTGGCAGTCTTTTCCGCCGTCTTAATGGATTTGCTGGTGGTTTTTATGGTTCCCTTGGCCGTGGAAGAAGCCTGCTTGATGTTTTTTCGGCCCCTGTCCACTGTCTTAATGCCTTTCTTGCCGCGGTCCAGGGTCTTGATGGCCCCGCGCTCCTGACGGACCGCCTTGGCCGGCTCGGAAACCGTATCGGCTGCCTGACGGCCACTCCAGCGTGTGGCGGGCTGCCCAGCCTGCTGAGCCGCCTGTTTCTCCGCTTGTTTTTTCAGCTGTTCGGCTGCGGCTTTCCGCTTTTGGATTTTCTCCTTGAGCTGGGAGATATTCTCCTTAGTCGTCTGAACCCCTCTGCGGCCCTGTTTATCAAACTGGTGAACCGCTTCATGGGTGACGTTATCCACCCCAGCGGAAAGGCGGTCGGACGCATATTCACCAGGAGAGCTTTCCTCCGCATACAGGCTGTGGTCGGCCTTATCCTTGGTGCGGATATATGCCTCCTTCATCCGTTCAGAAGCAACCGCCGCTTTATCAATCGCTTTAATGCCTTTTTTCGCAGAAACTCTTGTTTTTATACCCTTGCCCATGGGCTTCACCTCCTTCCCCGGGCGGGGCCGCCCTTATTCCTCCAGCAGCTTGGCGACAACCACCATCCGCCCGTTGGTTCGGGAATACTCGCAGGTGGAAAGGGTAATGAGCTGGTCGCCGTATTCCGCAGTCACGCCCGTGTCATAGAGCGCCAGTTCCTTGCACTTGGCAATAAACTCGTCAAAATCTTCTTCCTGTTCGGCCCGGACGAAGTGGTAATACTTGAAGCCTTGCTCTGAGTAGGCCACCGTCTTAAATGCGGCGATTACCTCATACTCGCCAAAGCTGTCCAGCGTATCAAAATGAATGGTCTTGTGGTCCTGGTAGAAATCCTCACTCTCGTACTTGCACAGATCGGAGAACATACTGCCGTTGTTCATGTGATGGCCGTACAGCATCAGATTGTCGGAAATGCCGACGTCGCAGTTTTCCTGCATATAGGGCACCCCATAGCTGCTGTACGACTTATCAAAAGCGTGCTTCAGATAGAAGTTGGGGTTATCCTTGGTCTGCATGACGGGATAATCAATCCGGGTGCCGGGAATAGAAATCCAGCCCACCAAATCGCTGTTCTTGGCGTACACATCCGCATACTTTTCAAAAGCCGTGAGTTCTTCCGGCTCCTGGGCCGGGTCATCGGCCAGCTCCAGCGCGGGCAACTCCACATCTTCCTTGACCAGCCCGGCCACCTCGTCAAAGGCTTCGGCGCTTTGCTTTTGGTCCAGATATTCGCGGGCCAACATAGCCCCGGAGAAAAGGAACAGGGCGGCACAAAAGGCCGCCCCAGCGATCATCAGTCTGCTTTTCACTTTGTCACTCATATTTCACCCTCCTGTACTTATCGTGCCTGTTCCTTGCTGGCCGCTTGGCGGCGCTGCCCGGCCTGGGCCGATCTCAACCCCTGCAGTTCGGTTTTCACCGATGAGCGCCCGCCATTGATTCGCTCCACCGTGAGCGCCATGTCGCGTTCCATTTCCGAAAACACCTTGCCGCAAGACAGCACAAAGCTCCGCAGCTTGGCAAGCACACCCTTATCCGCAGATAATTCCTTGCTTTCCTGGGGTTCCTTTCCCGTAAGGGCAAGCCCGGCGTTTTTGATGTGGCCACCCGCCTGGTGCAATTCTTCCCGCATGGAGTCCAGTCTCACAGCGAGTTGCCCCATGCTTTTTTCCGAATGGGCAAAGCCCCGTCCCATCCGGGAAAGAACTGAGGGGATGTGCAGGGCCTGGGCCGCATGGCACAGGGCAGAGCGCCCTTTTTCCCGGAAGGTCTGCACCATCTGCTTTGCAGATGAAATGAGGTTTTCCTTTGCCGTGGAAACCATCACTTTGGTCTGGCGGACTTTACCCTCCACAGTGTCCGCAAGCTGGGAGCACCGTGCGCGGATTCCCTTGTCGTGGAGCTTGCCCACCTCCAGGCGCATTTCCTTCATTTCGTCCATCATCTGGGACAGCTTTTCTTCCATACCGTCGATATAGCCCACCAGGGCCTGTACTTCTTCCTTCTGCTTTTGAAGCCCGCTCTGTTCCAGAACGGAAATCAGGTCTATGATCTGCGGGTGGTCCCGCAACGTAAGAGCCGGTTCAGCCATTGTTCATTCCTCCATTCTCAAACGTATCATCGCGCCGGTTCCGCCTGCTTTCTTACAGGGGGCAGCTCCCGGCAGTATTTCGGGTAACGGATTTTCACGCCTTCCATAAAGTAGGGGGCGAACTCGCAGCAGAACAAATCCTCCGGGGAATAGGCGTTGCTGTGCTCCGGGTCGGTATAGCCGTTCCAGAGATTAAAAGCAAGGCGGCACACCCGGACGGTGCCGCTGGTCTGCCAGCCGCCGTGCATACCATCCGGCTCGATACAGTCCTGCTTGAAGTCAAACATCTGGCGGATGTTTGACCGCGTTTCCGGGGCAATCCCCATCACATAGAAAAAGGCCCGGTGGTAACAGTCGTTCCTCCGAGCCTCGCTCATCATATCCAAAAAGAAATCCCGGTGTTCCGGGGACGCAAAGCGAAGATTGCTCATACCGGCACCTCCTCGCCGCCGAATACGCCTTCACCGGGCTTGGTCGTCATCAGGGCATAGAGCTTGGTGTCACGGGGGAATCGGTTGATGAACGGCACCAGGGCGCTGCCATACCGGATGAGGCCGCAGCCAGCGTCCGCATTGGTGACATAGCTCATCTGCTCGTTGGAGATATTGAGGAGCTTCGCCAGCTTTGCCCGGTCGGACGCCGCCTGGTTCAGCATGACGATAAACTCCGAGTTAGAGAGCATGGTGCTGGCCTGGACGGAATCCAAAAGGTACTCCACGTTCTGGGTGATAGCAGTCGGGTAGGCCCCACGCTTTCTAAACTGCCTCCATGCGGAATTAAAGAAAATGCCGCTTTGCTCATTCTCAAACATCACATGGAACTCGTCGATGAACACATGGGTGCGCTTGCCCCGTTTCCAGTTGAGGGTGACGCGGTTGAGGATCGTATCGGTGATGACCAGGGAACCGGCAGGCTTTAGCTGCTCGCCCAGGCCGTGGATGTCGAACACCACATAGGGCTTGTTCAAATCCACCGTGCTTTCCCGGCCAAAGATGTCCAGGGAACCGGTGGTGTAAAGCTCCAGGGAAAGGGCGATCTCCCTGGCCTTATCCTCCGGCTGCTCCAGCAGTTTTTGACGCAGGTCGCAGAGGGTAGCCACCCTCCCGGCATTCTCCGCCTCCGGGTACACCAGGGCGGTGCAGCGGTCGATGATGGATTTATGCTGCGGCCCCACGCCGCGCTTGTCGATCTGCTCGATGAGGGACATGACAAACTGGCTCTTTTCCACGATGGGGTTTTGCTCACCGTAGCCCTCCACCATATACATGGCGTTGAGGCGGTCCTTGCCGCCTGCCACCAGATGGGCCACCGTCGCTTTCTCCCGGCCCAGGGCTTTGACGAGTGCGCCAAATTCTCCCTCCGGGTCACAGATCAGGATGTCGTCATTTGCGTAATCTGGGTGGAGCATAAGAAACGCGATCAGCTCCTTGGCGCTGAAGGACTTGCCCGCGCCGGGGACGCCCAGCAGGAAGGCCGACTGGTTCAAAAGGTTCGCCTTGTTGCACATGATGAGGTTGTGGGAAATGGCGTTCTCTCCAAAGTAAATGCCGCCCTTATCCTGGATCTCCTGGACCTTGAAGGGGATGAATACGGCCAGGGATTCCGTGGTGAGGGTACGGAAGGCGTTGATTTTCCGCACCCCGATGGGCAGGGCGGTGTTCAGGCCATCAAGCTGCTGGAACTTGAGCACCGCAAGCTGGCACATGTGCTTTCGCGCCACGGAAAGCACCGCTTCGGTATCGCTGTCAAGCTGCTCCTTGGTGTCGGCGGTGATGGCCAGGGTCATCACCGCGAACATCATCCTCTGGTCGCGGGTGGTGAGGTCATCCAAAAACTCCTTGCTTTCCTTGCGCTGCAATTCCATATCGTAGGGGACCACAGCAGAGAAGTTGTTGTTGGCGTTCTGGCGGCGCTGCCAGTTGGTGATGTTGGTTTCCACACCCAGCAGGCGGTTTTCCACCTCCCGCACGGCCTCATCCGTGGGAACCGGCACAATGTCGATGGAGAACATCAGATTTCGGTTGAAATCGGTAAGCTCCGTCACCATGTTATCCTTAATATAAGAGGCGTAGTCTTTGAGGAACAGCACCCGGCAGAACTTGCCGCCCAGCTTCAGATAGTCGCTCTTTTTTTCGATCCCGTCCGGGCAGATATAGTCCTTGAAGCTGTGGCCCCGCTTCATCATCTCACGGGCATTGAAAACAAACTCGGATTCCTCGCCTTGGCGGTAGAAGTCGTGCAGGATACGCAGGCGCTCGGTGGCGTCCAGCTCCACGCACTTGGAGCCAAGGGCCGCAAAGTGGGAAATCAGGTCGGCTCCCACACGAGAAAAATAGGCGCGGGCCTCCTCAATATCCTTCTTCACCACGGAGATGGTGATATACTTTTCCTGCATAATGCCGTTGGCTCCGGTGGCTTTATCCAGCAGCATTTGGTTATATTCCCCCCGGTACTCATCCCGGAAATCCCCCTGCATGGGCATGAGGATGGACGTTTCAAAGTTGGCCTGATTCATACGGCGGTTATTGATGGTGATTTTCGTCACCGCACCGGAATCCAGGGAATTGAGCAGCTCCGAATAGGTGAGGAACATGGATTCCTTGTCCTCGCGGCTGGCCACCAGATAGTTGATGTCGCTGAATTTATAGGTTTTGGAGAACTTGTTCCCCACAAGGAAGATGCCGTCCGGCCAGATACGGCGGACGGGGATCACATCCTGCACCTTCCGGGGGACGGTGTAACGCTCCTTTTCCTGCTTGGACATGGTTTTGATGGTCTTAATCATGCTTGGCCTCCTTCCGTTTGCTAAAGTGTTTCGGCTCCTTCCGGCGCTTCTTGCCGGGCCGCCCGGTTTGCAGCTCCTCGATGGTATCTTTCAGGGCCGCATAGTAGTAGTTGCTGTCCTCGAACTTAAACTCCTTCGGCTCCAGCATTTCCGAGCGCAGCCACGCCCAGATAAATTGTTCCGCCGTCATACCGTGATAGGTGATGAACCCCAGCATGGCAAAGGGGGCCGCCCCCAAAATGCACATCCAGGACAGGGTTTCCACCCCAAAGTAGGGGCGCAGGATAAAGTAAAGGCCCACGGCCACGCTGCAGGCGAGGACAGAAAAGATGAACTGCCGCATACTCAGCCCGAAAAACATGGATTCGGTGTAGTTGCGGATTTCCCGGTTGATCTTGACTTCCAAAATATCACCTCACAATCACATCGCCGGTTTCCAGGTAAACAATGCTGCTCTTGGGTATATAGGCAAAGCCCAGCAGCCGGTCGCCCACGGTAAAAATCTCGTCTGGGGCTGCTTTGGAGAAGTGCCCACAATTCCCTTTTCAGCGGGCAGGTCGTAATCCTCCACCATTGGGATGGCGGTTCCATCAATCAAGTGCAGCACATAGGTTTGATAACGCATTTATTTTCCTCCTT
This sequence comes from Hominenteromicrobium sp., assembly GCF_046974225.1. Classification (NCBI taxonomy): domain Bacteria; kingdom Bacillati; phylum Bacillota; class Clostridia; order Eubacteriales; family Oscillospiraceae; genus Hominenteromicrobium; species Hominenteromicrobium sp. The sequence goes on from NZ_JBKWAE010000002.1 coordinate 38,967, forward strand.
TTTTACAGGCCCATCATCTCGCGCACCACGCGGTCGGCCATTTTCACCGCGCCCACGAGGACAAGCATATTAAAGACCAGCTCCCCGATATAGCTCCACACCTGGGTGACTGCCGCCGCATTGGGGTCAATAGCAGGCGGGGCCGCCGCGAACAGGGAAAAGATGATACAGGCCAGCACAATGATGGCCCCTTCCAGACACACGGCGGCATAGCTCTTGATAAAACTCTTGCCCACGTTTTGGGTCGGTTCCCCGGCGAAGGTGGACAGGGGCACCGGCGCGATGGCCGTGTATAAATAGAGCTTAAAAAACCGCCCGTAGACGGTCATTATCATAATGAAAGACAATATCGTGATAAACAGCCCGCCAATGAGCGTCACCGCCCAGAGGGGGATACTCTCGAAAAAGCCGCAGCTTTCCACCGCCGTGACAATCTCCTGGGGGAGAACCGTCTGCTGCGCGGTTCCAAAGCCCGCCGCGTTCATTATTGTTGAAACGAGGCCCTGGACGATATTAAAGAGGGCCATCATCAGCTCCAGCCCATAGGTCACGACACCTTTGGCAATGGCGAACCGGATAAACAGCTTTAAGGCGTGCTCCGGTTTCTTTACCTCGGCAAAGCTGCCGCAGGTACGCATGACGCCCACTACAAAGAACAGCACCAAAAGCGCAAGGCCAATGGCCCGCACCGCGTCGTGGATGTTGACAATGACGCCCCAGATGGAGCCACCCTTAAACTGTTCCGGGCTTTGGGTGATGAGCTGCCAGATCTCGGACAGGTACTTGTTCCAGGTATCGAGGGCATTTTGCAAATTTTGAACAACCCAGTTATCGGACATTCAACAACCTCCTTTCCGGCAACGGTAAGGGGCAGGCCGCCATGGGCCTGCCCCCACACTGCCGTTATTAGAATCAGCCGGTAATCAGGGTCAAAATCTCCTTCGCAAACGTAATCACAACACCGCCGGCCAAGGTGAGAAAGCCGTTAGCCCTCTGGCTGGGGTCATGGCTTTTCAGAGAAAGGCCGATCTGCACGACGCCGAAGCCCAGCAGGATCATACCCACGGCGCGGATCAGGCCGAAGATGAAATCACTGAGGTTGTTGATAACAGTCAACGGGTCGCTGGCGGCAAAGGCCGTAGTGGTGCAGCAGCACAGCATGAGCACCAGGGCTGCATAAACAGCAAAGGCGCTCCGGCTCTTTTTTCCCATGGGCAGGCTGCGGGTTTCTTTCTTCTGCTTGCTTTCCTTATGAAACAGTTTCATTTTTGGTGTCCTCCTTAAATTGAAAGATATTCTCCATGTCCTCATCGGACAGAAGTTCGTAAAGGGTTTCCGGCTCCTGGATATTGGCAAGGTCGCCGGGGGTGAGGCGGCCAATGGTCATATCCGCCACGGCGTTTTCAGTGCCGCCGTGGGAATAGACAGGCGCGCCGCCATCGGTGGTGTACTTGATGTTGGGATGTTTCAAAAGGTCATACTTTTCATCCATCAGCGGCGCTTCGCCACGGATAAAGAGCAGGGCCAGGTTATTGTCCAGCATACGGACCTCATCGGGCGTCATCAGCTCCCGGCCCGTGATCTGGTTGTTGGTGGAGTAGCTGCCGGAATGCCCGGTGCTCTTGCCGTAGGTGTCCAGCCAGAGGGTGCTTTTCCCCAGGTAGTTCTCAGAGATCAGCTTGTGAGTGGACGTTTCATTGCCGCCCAGGTACAAAAATTCATCACAGTTGCCGATGATGGATTCCCATTGCTTTTCAAACAGCGCCTTGAGCTGGGCAATGTTCTGAATGATGATGGAAACGCTGATATTCCGGGAGCGCATGGTGGCCAGCAGCTTGTCGAAATCATCCGGCAAGCTCACGTTGGCGAACTCATCCATGAGAAAATGCACCGGTACGGGCAGGCTACCGCCGTGTACCCGGTCGGCAGAATAAAAAAGTTCCTGGAAAGTGCTGGCATACAGCAAACTTACCAAGAAATTGAAGCTGGCGTCGTTGTCCGGGATGAGGGCAAAGAGTGCCACTTTTTTCTCGCCCAGGCTGGAAAGGTCCAGTTCATCCGTGGCGGTAAGAGCCGCCACCGAAGAAAGATTGAATTTTTCCAGGCGGGACGCCAAGGTGATTTGGATGGATTTCAGCGTTTTGGCAGAGCCGGAACGGTAATCCTTGTAATACTTCACAGCGATGTGATCCGGGGAGCGCATTTCCAGCCGGTCAAACAGTTCGTCAAGCGGCGATTGGTAGGAATCATCATCCTCCCGCACCTCCCCGGCTCGGAGCATCTCCATAATCATGGGGAAATTCTTCTCATCCTCCGGCGCTTCGTACCACAGATAAAACACCAGCGCCATGAGGAGCATACTGGCCGCAGTATCCCAGAAAGGGTCGTTGGACTGGCTCCCTTTCGGAGTGGTGGCTTTGAAAAGGTTCGTCACCATCTTCTGCACATCGTTGTCGGATTTCAGATAGGCAAAGGGATTGTAGCAATGGCTTTTCTCCATGTTCAGAAGGTCCACCACCTTGATCTCATAGCCCATCTGTTCCAACAGGCCGCCGCAGTCACGAAGCAGTTCCCCCTTACAGTCCAAAATAAAAAGGGACGTATTGCATTGGCAGATGTTCACTTTGGCGTAGAACCGACTTTTTCCCGCACCACTGCCGCCCACCACCAAAGTGTTGAGGTTGCGGCGGTGCTTCCGGCCATCCAGCCCCATGCGGACGTGCTGGGTAAAAATGCGGTTTTTGAACGGATCCTTGTCCCGGTATTTCTTATTCACGGCCCGCGGATCGCCCCATTTGGCGGAACCGTGTTCTTCACCTCGTCTGTAATTGCGCCGGGAAGAAAGATAAATGCCAATGCCCAGCCCATAGGCGGCAATAAAAATGAGGACAGTTTTTACACTGTCCTCACACCACACGATTTTGAATGGATTGTTCATTGCCGCAGGCAGGGCGCTGACGATCTCCGAAAGTCCCCCGGAAATGGCAGGCGCAATCAGCAGGGCGAACCAGATCACCGGGACCAGCCCCAGGGCATAGAGCCAGGGGCCGCCCGCCTTATTATCTGGCTTCATCCCGGCGCTTCGCTTTCTTGTCTTTTTGGGCTGGGGCGTCAATGGTTTTCAGCAGAACGTCCTCCACCGGGCCGGGGTCACGCTGTTCCTCCAGCATATCGTTGCGCAGTTCGTTGAGGGCGCGAATCATGATCCCATGCTCATAGCTGTCCAGGGTGAGGACGACTTTTTCCTGTTTTTCCATGGGTCTACTCCTCCTTTACCGTTCCTGTTCCTTCTGCTTGCTGTCGCGGGTGAGGCCCATAGCCCTGGCCATACGGCCATTGAGGGATTTGAACGTATCCCGCATATCGGTGAGGGCAGCAGGAATATCCTCCCTGGGGACCTGCCCCTGAAACACGCCGTCCAGTTTGGAAATCTCATACTCTTTGGCGTCCACGCCATACCGCTTGCAGAGCATATAGCTGACAGCATAGGCTTTGTAGCCATCTGTCTCTCTGGAATAGCCGTCCATGCTTTGGGCAAGCTGCACGTTGGCAACCTCCAGAGAAACACAGCGGAAGATGTCCGGCGCGTCCATGCCCTTTTTCACCAGGATGGCGTTCTGCTCTGCAGAAAACATGGCCCCACGGCCCTGTGGCAGTTCCTCCACGGCCCGGATGGGCACCGGGGAACTGGCAATCAGGCCCTTTAAGAGCAGACGGTCATCGTAGCGCACCTGGGGCTGAACCTGATCCCGCGCCGTAGTCTGGGAAATATCATAGACTTCCTTGGCGTAAAAGTTCTGGCCCACGCTGCCATCCTCACGCCGGTATGCCTTGCCCGGCTCCAGAATGATGATGGGCAAACGCTTCTCATCCTCCAAAATCTCGATCCCCTGGGCGTGCCACTCCTTGTAGCCGCCTACACGCACCGCGTCGGGGCATTTATCCCCAATCAGAAGTGCATTGCGAGCAGAGTGGAAGGGAAAACGGCTCTGCACATCCAGATATGCCTCCATACTGCCCGTACCCTCGGAGAACTCTCCAAAAATCCGGTCCAAGGTGGCATAGGCTTCTTTTCGCTGTTTTTCCTCCCGGATCTGCCACCACTGGCGCTTGGGGCGCTCTTTCTGGCTTTCCTGCTTTTGCGGCGCGGCCTCCGCCTGGGGCTGCTGTTCAAACAGATCGTCAAAATTATTCATCACAGATTACCTCTCTTTCGATTTGGGCTTCTTTTTGGGTTTGGGCGGCTGGTGCCGGGTTGTTTTCTGAGCCGCCTTCTTCTGGGGTGCAGCCGGCTCCTCGGCCCTGGCAGCCTCCGCCTCCTTCTTCCGCTGGGCCTGGATGTCCCGCAGCTCCTGCCGGACGGAAGGCTTCTCGGCTCCATCAGAAGTACCCCTTGCGGACTTGCTGCTGCTCTCGGAGATAGGCTCGGACGGAGGGGATTTTTCCGCCGCTGGGGCAAAAGGGGCGTTCTTCTCCGCTGCCGGATTTTCCGGCTGGGCTTTTTCTTTCTGGGTGGGCTTTTCCATCAGCTCATCCAAAAGCTGGTCGTCCACACTCTTTTCCGGCATGGCCTGCTCCGGCGCGGCGGGTTCGCTGCCGCGCTGTTCGCGGGATTTCTCAATATCCTCCTTGATCGAAGCCGTATCCACAACGGTGAGCTTGAACTTCTCCACGATCCGGTTGGCTCTGGCAGCGTCATCCTCGAACACCAGAATGTCGATGGTGTCGTCGCCTTTCTTCACCGGGATGGGCGCATAAAGAATCCCGTACCCCTTGGCTTGCTTGGCAAACTCCGGGCAATCCTCCTTCTTGATGGTGTAAACCTTTAAGGGGCGCTTCTCCCGCAGCATGGCTTCAATGCGGGCTTTGCCCTTGGTCTTTTTCTGGTCTTTCAGAACCGTGTAAAGGGCGGCGGCCAGATTTTTAGCAGCAGAACCGGTGATTTTGAGGGCAAATTCAGCGCCCTCCAGGCTCATCCGTACCACTTGCTCCGCCGCGTCGCCTGAGTTATACATCAAAAATCATCTCCTTCCTGGGGGAGCCGCCCGGCCCTGCTCCGGCTCCTGGCGGGCTTTCTCATCCCTGCCGGAGACTTCCTCACGGGCGGCCTGTATCTTATCCTTGATGGAAGTGGAGCGCAGGGCAATATCCCCGCACAGCTTCACCTCCCGGCGCAGCTCCTTGATCTGCGCAGATAGTTTGGAGATCTCAGCCCGGATATACTCCTGCCTGGCAGGGTCGGCCAGCACTGCCTTGGTGCGAAGTTTCCGGTACAGGCTTTTCCGCTGTTCCGTCAGGCCGGCAAACTGAGATTTCACATCGGACCGATAGGCGTTAAGCTGCTCCAGGGTGTCAATGCGGTGGCGGGAAAGAAGGCAGGCTTCATCGGTAAGCTCCTGCGCCCGGATCAAATCCTCCCGCAGTGCATGAGGCACCCGCCTGGGCGGGCGGTTCTGCTTTTGGGGGAATACCCCCAGCAGATAGCAGTAGTGGAAGTAGAGGGCGCGGAACCCCGTCACCTTTTTGGCCTGTTTCAAATCCCCGTGTAGCCTGCACCGAAACGGCTCCGGCCTGTGTTCCCGCTGGGGGCGGCGCTGGGCTAAAATCCGCCTGCGGATGTTCTCCATCGAGTAGTCCTCGCCAAAGTTACGCATGAGCTTGCGTCCACGGGGGTAATTCGGCGGGCGGACCGTAATATCCTTGCCCACCTTGACGTCATAGCCCATCTGCCGCAGATGATAAAAAAACTGCCGTTCCGTCATAGACTGGCGGATGGCAGTATCCACATCGGCTTTGATGAGGGAGAGATAGGTGGGGCGGCCTTCCTGCTCGGCCCGCCATTCCCCGTAGTGCTTGGATTTTCCCCGCTGGGGGTTCTCAATGACAGAAAGCCCATACTCGCGGCACAGCCGGTCGGATTCCCGCTGCATATCGAAATAATCCTGCTCGGTACGATGGTACTTGATGCCGTCCACGAAGGAAACCGTGTTCACTACAAAATGATTGTGCAGATGATTTTCCCTGTCCAGATGGGTAGCCACCAGCACCTGGTATTTTTCACCCCACAGCTTTTTTGCCAGGGCAAGGCCGATCTCATGGGCCAGCTCCGGCGTGGCCTCGCCGGGGGCAAAGCTCTGATAGCCGTGGTAGGCCACAGTCCCGCCCTCCTTTCCGAAACGCTTTTTTACCGCTATCATCTCATCGCGGGCCGTAGAGGGGCTGCAATTCACCCCGGAAACAAACTGCCGCATGACCGTTTCGCCTTCGCTTTCCACCGTCTTGCCTGTTTTTTGCTGCTGGACGGCATACTCGATCACATCGGATAGGCCCTGGGCCTCCTTGCCATCCATATCCTGCTTTTCAAAGAAATCAGGATTTTCGGTCTTATCTGGATTCTCGATATAGATGAGAACCTTGCCCAGCCAGCCGTTCACCCGCCAGATAGACGTGGTAGCCACGTCACACCGCGCTCCGCTTGCCGCTTTTGCCGCAAGCGTCAAAAGGCTCACCGCTTCGCGGGTGCTCCTTCTCCCCACGAAGCAGGCTTCGCGGGGACCCCTTCGTGTCCATAGCGCGGGGAAGGATCACCGCTTTGGTGATGTCCCGGACGAGCTGGTCGAATTTTCGCATTTCCTCATCATAGCGGCGCTCATCAATGACGCCCAGCACATGGGCTTTCTGGGCGATCTGGTTGAGGTTGCCGCCAATCCGGTGAAGCTCCCGCATAAAGTCGTAGTAGGCGGGCGGCGGCGCGTCCTGGGGAACCAGGCCGTTCACCAGATGGCGCAGGTACGCCTCACGGGAAAGGCCGCTGCGCTTTACTTTTTTGTTGAAGGCTTCCGCCTCTTTTTTGTCCAGCCAAAACTGTACGTGTACGTTGCGTTTTCTCATTCTTCCGAATCCTCCTTTCTGCCTATGCGGTTGATTTGAAGCAGGCACATAATCAGCACGCCGACCACACCGCCCAGCAGAAATCCAATGGCGAAAAACAATCCTTCCATGAAAACCTCCATCCTTTCAAAAGGGGTATTAGGGGGCGTTCCCCCTAACAAGCGGCCTTTGTGGTATCACAAAGGCGATGCTTGCTGGTACAGCTACATTCCATTCCCCTGCGGGGAATCCGGGACAGGCGAAAAAAGAACTCATCGCTCGCCCCGGTCACGGAAATACCGCTTGGCATGGAACTCCACGCCGGTAAAATGGCTGGCGTCCAGAACGACTTCGCCGCGTTTCCATTGGTCCCTGGCAAACTGCTCGGCCTCCTCCCGGCTGTTTGCCGCCACCTTCATTTTCACCTCCAGCGTTTCCCGGATGGTAACATCATAATGGTTCATCACTCACGCTCCTCTCTAAAAATGGGCAGCAAAAAAGAGCGTCCATTTTCAGAACGCTCTCCAAAAAAGAGATTCGTTTTTACCGCGCCTTCTCCTGTTTCAGATGACGGGTGGGGATTGCCAGCAGCTTACGCACCCGGCTCTCCAAATGCTTCTCAATGGCCTGCAAATGTTCTTCCGGCAGGCCCAGGCTTTCGTGGCGCTTGAACCGGAACCCGATCATGCGGCGAAGCTGCTCTTTCTGCTTTGGCCCCATGACCTCTGCACACACTTCCTCATAGGAGATGTTGTAGGGGTTAGAACGGGTTTTTGCATACTCGTCCAGATTCGCATAATCTTCCTTACCGGCATAGCAGAACAGGGACAGCCCATTGTCAAAAATGGGGGCGGGCGCAATAATGTTGCCGCTGTGGTTATCCCGCAGGACGCCAAAGTTTCCAAAGTGGCGGTCCTCATTGTAAATCAGAGCGTCAAACACCAGCATACTGCGGATTTGCTCGGAAAACTCCGGCCCCAGCTTGTCGTAGTAGGCAAGGCAGGCGGCAATGCCCCCGGTTCGGACAATGCGCCCGATGGGGATATAGGCTGTGTCGATGTTGGTAAACAGGGCGCACTTAGAGGCGGTAATGCCTTTCCAATTCTCCAGGTCATAATGCACGGCGTTCAGACGCATGGTTTCCGCAATCTGCGAAGCATAATACTCGCAGTACGGCTCCCGGCCCGCATTGGACGCGCCGGTCGTGCCGCCCTTGTAGAGATAAATCCCATCGTGCTCCACATATCGCCACGCCTTGGGCAGCATGCCGCCTGTGGTCAGCTCCGGGGATGTGGTAAACGCCTGCCTGCTCCCGCCTGCGCCGGTATAGGCCACCAGCGCCAGTATCTCGGAAAAGCGATTTTCGTAAAGATTGTATTGGGAGAATCCCCCCTCAAATCCTTCCGGCACCACCCAATAGCTGTCGTTGAGCGACAGCCCCTTGCACACGTCGATGATTCCCTTGGTGTCGTTGTGGCTGAGGCCAAGGGTTTTCAAAATCTCGTCCACAAAGGCGCGGTTTTTGGGGATAACCCGCCGCTCCAGCCAATGAATGACGCCCTCGCCGGTGCGCTCCATATCCAAAGGCAGCAAATGGGCCTGCTCCTCGTTGGTGTATAAGATTTCAGCCACAAGGCCGGACAAGCCCTGCTTTTCCATGGAAAAGCGCATTAGCTCCGTATCATAAATGCGGAGACTGTAAACATTACTCATAGGCTCCTCCTTGTCGTTCAGTTCCAGTGAAACATCCTTTCCCAGCGCCGAGGCGATTTTTAAGATCATATCAAGCGTGGGGTTCTGTGTCCCACTTTCCAGGCGGTTAATGCCGGAACGCTGGATTCCCAGCCGCCTTGCCAGTTCTGCCTGGGAAATGCCCTGCTCCAGACGGGCCTCCACAAGCTGAGATATGATTTTCTGCCGTTTGCGCAGTTCATCCATACTCTCACCTCACTGCTTTAATGTTAACATATATGATAACAATTTGCAAGAGGGAGAATCTGTCGAAGCTGCAAAACTGGCAACTCACCGCTCCGGCTCTTTGCTGTGGCTGCCCCGAATGGGAATCCCCAGCCGGTGGCACAGAAAATCATTCACATCCTTTCCACGGGGCGGCGGTTTGTTCTCCACACGGTAGCCCTCCGGCATGACAGCCATGATTGCCTTGGCCGCCAGCCGGCCAGCCGTGTCATTGTCCAAATGGAGATAGACGGTTTTCACATGGGGGTGGTCATCCAAAAATCGGGTGAGGGCCACCGGCAGCTTGCTTTCCTCCATCTTTTTCTTCGGCTGGTACACCCCGGCCAGGGACAGCAGATTGTGCCGCCGCCAGTCAATCCCGTCCAGCTTGCAAAGCGTGGCGTAGGACATGACATCAATGGCGCACTCGCACAGATGGACCGCTGGATTTTCCACGCAGGCGGGCAGGGCAAAGGAAAAGTGCTTATCACTGCCGCTTAAATCCCCGTGGAACCGGGCTTCACTGATTCCCCGCAGGCAGCCGAACCGCGCCTTGCCATCCTTGTCAAAACCCACGAAAACCACGTTGCTGTGGCCTTTGTTCCGGCTCTCATAAATCCGCCCGGTCTGAACGCAGTAGTCCAAAATCTCCTGGTCAATACCCCGGCCTTTGAGGTAGGCCATCATTGCCCGGTTGTCTGGGGCGGCCTGGGGCAGAAGCAGGTGCTTGGGCTTTTCCTCCTTCGGCGCTGGCACAAAGGAAGGCGGCGGGATGGCAGCCCTTCCGGAGATAGTTTCCATGGCCTCCAAAAAGGAATAGCCGTTGACCTTGATGAGATAGTCCAGCGCACTGTAACCGCCAATCCCGCGGGAAAACCAGCACCATTTGCCGTTGGAAATCCGCAGGCTGTCATGGGTCTTGGTACAGTAGACGTTGCCGGACACATGGACCAGCTCCTGGGGTTCGCAGGTTTGCAGGTAGGTGAGCAGGTCCACCTGCCTTGCCCGTTCGATGGCTTCTGAATCGTAAAAAGGCATAAAAAAATACAGCCCCCTTCACATAGCCATAGATTAGCCGCCCCATGTGGGGTAGCTGACTATGTAAAAGGGGCTGTACTCTTTTCAGATATGGAAAAAGCCGACTGGATTGCTCCAATCGACTTTCTGCATATACTTTTGCGATTTATATGCAGATATGAATGGGGAATGTGCAGTTTTGGGCGGCAGCTTTAAGCCATATCCAAAAACTCCAAGAATTTCAATAGTTTTTACTCCTAATCCGTAAAAACTTGTTTTGTTCAAGACCTTTTTGGGGGTGCGAATGAATTTGGATATGTAAAAGCGGCATGGATTTTTCCATGCCGCCCAAAAAACTATTCAGTTTTGAAAGCGCCGATTTTCTTCAGATAGGCAAATCCGTCTGCATGGCCCCGGAAGTAGATGTGTTCCCGTTCCATATTATCGGCCCGCATATACAGCCGGATAAATTCTTTCAAGGCTTCATGCTCCTCAGCGGTAAAAGAAAGTTCTCCCTTGCCCTCCAGCAGAGCGCCAATCACAAGATTTTGGCGTTTCAGTTCCTCCATCTGGGCCTTCAACTCGGTATATTCCGGGCTGGCAGCCGCCAAATCCATCACGATGTCGCTGTCGATTTCAGAAAACTGCTCGGAAATGCGCTCCGGGAGCAGGCAGTAGCTATCGTCCATCTATCATCGTCCATCTATCATCACCCCTTATCACGATTTTTATTATACTATACCTGCCCCGCAGCGCAATGGCAAATGTGCAATCACCTTTCTTTCTGCGCTTTGGCTTTCTGTTTGGCTTCGGCGGCCCTGGCCTGTTCCTGGACAGTATCCCATACCGTATCCATATAAGAGGTTTCCTGGTTCTCCCACCTCTCAAAAATCTGCTTCAAGGGCTTGTCAGATTTCAGCAGCGCCCTGGCCTGACTATCCTCCAGATCGTGGTATTCAAGAGACATCAGGATGTCCTCCCGCACCGTGTACTCATAGGCATGGTTCAAAATCTCAGCCGGCGGTTGGGAGAGCAGCCAATCCCGGAACTGCTCCTGTTCCGCAAACATTTTCTCATAGAGCCTGGTATTTAATTCTTCGTTGGTCATCGTATCCTCCTTTACCGTGCCAGCTCCGCAACCCTCCGGGCAGGCACATCCTCGCCCTCGTCTGGGGTATCGTCCATCAATGTTTTGTCCTTCTCATCCATGTTGAGCAGAATATTCAGCTCTTTCAAACGGGCTGTTTTCTCCGCCAGCTCCTCCTCGCGGGCAAAAGGTGTAGCCAATTCCGTGCGGGCGTTTTCAAGCTGGGCCTTGGTTTCCTCCAGGCTGTTCTGCTCGGCCTGCAGGCTGCCTGCAAGGTTTTCCAGAGCGTTGTCCAGGCGGGTGATATTGCCGAACACATCCGCCCCCAGCGTCACCGTATGGGAAAGAGTGCCTTTGAGCGTGATCCGATACTCGTTGCTCCTGCCATCATAAGCCAGCACCATGGAAAAGCCCCGGTACTGCCCCAAAAGAACAGCGTCGGAACCTGTCATACGGGTGCAAACATCAATGATAGCCTTGCCGGCGCCCTCTTTTTCGGTGTAGTGCCTGCCATCCACCTCCATGCCGCAGAAGCCCTCCTGGGCCTTGGGGTGGGCCGCCGCCAGCGCCACATCCTGCTCATAGCCCGCGATCCGTTCCGTGAGCTGGGTGATTTCCTCCGGGTATTTCCGATACACCAGTTCCTCCAGAGCGTACACCTGGTTCAAGTGGCTGGCTTTCAGCATATTGAGCCGCGCCACCTCCATATCCAGGTTGCACTTCTCGATAATAAGTGGGTTGCCGGTGGCCAATGCCTTGATTTCCGAATAGCTGAGGGCAGTTTCATCTACATCATCCGCCACACGGACGGGGGCCTTGCTGGTCATGATCTGGGCGATGAACTTCTGCTTGTTCTCCACAAGCTGGTAGAGGTAAGCGTCAAAAGTGCCTTCCGTTACATACCGATAGATTTCCACCTCCTCATTTTCATTGCCCTGGCGGACGATACGCCCCAGCCGCTGCTGAAGGTCGGAAGGCCGCCAGGGGCAGTCCAGGTCATGCAGGGCAATGAGCTTATCCTGGACGTTAGTGCCTGCGCCCATTTTGGCCGTGGAACCCAGCAGCACCCGCACCTGCCCGGCGCGCACCTTGGAAAACAGCTCCTTCTTTTTGGCTTCGCTGTCTGCCGTGTGGATAAAGGCGATTTCTTCTTCCGGGATACCGGCGTCCATCAGTTTCTTTTTTAGGTCGTCATAAACACTGAAAGAGCCATCGGTAGTAGGTGTGGACAGGTCGCAGAATACAAGCTGGGCAGAGCGTTTTTCTTTAGTCTGTTCCCAGATGCGGAACACATTCCGGGCGCAGACAGCCACCTTGCCATTGGGGTCGTCGGCAGCGAGAGGGTTGATGAGCCGCATATCCAGCGCCAATTTCCGCCCGTCATTGGTAATGCGGAGCATATTGTCCACATGGGGGTCAACCCCACCGGCACGGATTTTCTCTGCCCGTTCCGCCAGCCCCCTTATCATCTCTTTCTGAAGCTCCGAGGGCTGGATCACTTCCGTGTGGAAGTTTGCCTTGGGAACAGGCAGACAAAGCATATCCGCTGTTTGGATGTCGGCAACCTCCTTGAAAGCAGCCATCAGCTCCGGCAGGTTATAAAACTTGGCAAACCGGGTTTTGGCTCGGTAGCCGGTGCCCTCCGGCGATAACTCGATGGCTGTAACCGTTTCTCCGAAGCTCCCCGCCCAGTCATCGAAATGGACAAGGCCCATCTCCTGCAGGAGCCTGTACTGCAAATACCTCTGGATGGTGTAAAGCTCTACCATGGAGTTGGAGATAGGGGTGCCGGTGGCAAAAATCACGCCGCGCCCGCCGGTCAACTCGTCCAGATACTGCGTTTTCATGAACAGGTCGCTGGATTTCTGGGCTTCGGTCTGGGCAATGCCGCCCACGTTTCGCATTTTTGTCGCCAAAAACAAGTTCTTAAAATAATGGCTCTCATCAATAAAGAGCCTGTCCACGCCGAGCTGCTCAAAGGTGACGGTGTCATCCTTGCGGCTCTGGTCGTTGAGCTTGGCCAGCCTTGTCTCCAGCGATTTCCGGGTACGCTCCATCTGCTTGACCGTGTAGCGTTCCGCCTTCTGTGCCTTGGCCTGCTCGATTCCTTCCAGGATTTCTTCAATCTGGCGCTCCAAAATGGCCTGCTGGCGCTCCAGGCTCATGGGGATTTTTTCAAACTGGCTGTGGCCGATGATGATGGCGTCGTAGTCCCCGGTGGCAATGCGGCTGCAAAACTTCTTGCGGTTCTGGGTTTCAAAATCTTTCTTCGTGGTAACTAAAATGTTGGCGCTGGGATAGAGCTGGAGCCATTCCGCCGCCCACTGCTCGGTGATGTGGTTTGGCACCACGATCAGCGACTTGGTGCAAAGGCCCAAACGCTTCATCTCCATGGCAGCGGCCACCATCTCGTAGGTCTTGCCCGCCCCCACCTCGTGGGCCAGCAGGGTATTCCCGCCGTAAAGGATATGGGCAATCGCGTTGATCTGATGAGGCCGTAGGGAAATTTCCGGGTTCATGCCCTCAAACCGGATGTGCCGCCCATCATACTCACGGGGGCGGACGCCGTTGAAGGTTTCGTTGTAAACACGGCACAGCAGTTCCCGGCGGTCGATGTCTTTCCAGATCCACTCGGCAAACTTCTGCTTGATGAGTTCCTGCCGGTCCTGGGCAATCGCGGTTTCTTTTTTGTTGAGGACAGGCTTTTTCTTGCCGTTCTCGTCCTCAATATAGTCAAATACCCGCACATCCCTTTGATTTAGGGTCTGCTCCAAGATGTGGTAGGCGCTCATCCGCTTGGTGCCGTAGGTGGTAATGGCTTTCACATTGCTGCGGTCGGCGTTTTTCTCCCGGATGCTCCATTGGCCGGTGGCTTCGGAGCGCAGGATTTTAATACGATCCCGCACATAGTAATTGGGGGTGAGCAGCTCCACCATGAATTGCTGGTACACCTCGATGGGCACCCAGTTCGCGCCAATGCGCACGCCAATTTCTCCAGCGCCCAAATCCTGGGGCTGAACGGCTTCCAGGGCCTCCACATTTCTGCGGGCGGTTTCCTTCTGATTGTCAGGGGCCACTTCCAGGAATGCTTTTGCCATCCGCAGCTTTTGGCGCACTTTCCCGGAAAGGTACTCATCCGCCGTGACAAGAGGATAGCGGCTCAAATCCGCCAAAGAAGGCAGGATGTCCTCCGGGTTCTCCGCACAGCGAATATCCCGGTAGATCACCCCGGCAAGCTCTTTTTCCAGTTCCTCCGGGGATTTACCCGACAGCTCTGCCATATAGTCCATATCCACACGGGCTTTTTCCGAAATGGACACCGCCAACGCTTCACTGGCTGTATCCACACTGGTGACAGCCACATGGGGCCGGATGGTGCGCCGGGTGAACATATCGGCTTTTCTTTTTAGGTTGCCCTGCTCATCCAGCACCTCCAGAGAGCACAAGAGGCAGTAGCTGGAGTCCTCCGAAAAGGCCAGCTTGTTGCCGCGACTGTTCAGCAGCCCATACTTGGCGGTGAAGCTGTCGTAAAGGGCGTTGAGCTTTTGCTGCTCGGCTGCAATATCCTCATCCGGGTAGCCTTCGGTCTGGTACTCAATAAGCCTGCGGGTACATTCCCGCAGCTCGATCATGCCACGGATACGGTTTTCCGCCGTGACGGAGACTTCCACCGGGTGCATGAGACTGTTTTCTCGGTAGTATACTTGCCCATCTGCAATCGTGTAGCTGAAATTCTTCACTGTGGGGTCGGCAGGGATGGAGCGATCTTCCTCCTCGTCCAGCTCCTCCAGCTCATAGGGCTTGATTTCCGCCTGCAAAAACTGGATGGCATTGGCAAGCTGCTCGGATAAATCTTCCCCCTCGCGGGCTTTGCAGGCGCTGTCCGGCCCGAACCGTGTGGATTCCATCACCATGTCGCCCAAAATCATCTCCGGGTGCTGCACGAAATAGCGGTTCATGCGGATTCCGTTTTCATCGGTGTCCAAATGCACCCAATCCTGGTCTAAATCGGTGATGTGGTCGCGCTTTTGCAGGAAAATGATGTCGCTGGTCACTTCCGTTCCGGCGTTCCGCTTGAAGGTGTTATCCGGCAGGCGGATGGCCCCAATGAGATCGGCGCGCTGTGCCAGGTACTTTCGGACGCTGGAGTTTTCCTTGTCCAGAGTGCCTTTGCTGGTAATGAACGCCACAATACCGCCGAGCCGCACCTTGTCCAGCGTCTTGCCGAAGAAATAGTCGTGGATCAGCCAGTGGTGCTTGTCGTACCGTTTATCCAGCACTTTGAAATCCCCAAAGGGGACGTTGCCCACGGCTACATCAAAAAAGCTGTCGGGCATTTGCACAGTTTCAAAGCCGTTTACGGAAATGTTGGCATTCTGGTAAAGCTGGCCCGCAATCCGCCCGGAAATGGAATCCAGCTCTACGCCATAGGCTTTGCTGCCCGCCAAATCTGTGGGGAGCAAGCCAAGGAAATTACCGGTGCCGCAGGATGGCTCCAAAATGTTCCCTTGGGTAAAGCCCATCTGAGCGAGGGCCTTATAGATTCCCCGGATGACCACAGGCGGCGTGTAAAAGGCGGTGAGGGAGCTGGCCCTGGCCGCTGCGTATTCCTCCGAATCCAGCAGAGATTTCAGTTCCTCATAATGGGGGCTGGTTTGTTCAAAGCAGTTTGCAAGGCCGCCCCAGCCCACATAGCGGGACAGGATTTCCTGTTCTTCGGGCGTGGCCAGCCGTTCCTCAGCTTCGATCTGCTTCAAGGTGCGGATGGCGGCAGCATTGGCCGCGTATTTCTCGCTGGGGGTGCCGTGGCCCAGGGCGTCATCGGTGATGTGGAAATCATGGCGCTGATCCCTGGGGACCTCCGGGTGCAGGGTTGTGAAAGTAATGCGCTCACGGCGGGGGTGCTTCGGCGGCAGTGGGAGTGCTTCTTCTTTTTTAGGCTGTAAATCGGCCTGCTCTGGGCTGGCTGACGGTTCCTCTGCGGCAGGGGCTTGTTTTGCCTGCTCAATGGCTCGTTCATCAGGGAAGTTCCCGTAAACCCGCAGCCATCTGTTCTCCTGAAGGTCATAGATACCCGCGCCATCATAGGCAAAGCCATCCTCGCCCTCCATAGTGCCGGCCACATATTTCTGCGCAGCTTGTTCGGCCTCCGCCAGCGTTTGGTAATCCAGCCGTTCATCAAAGCCATTTTCAAAGTGGTGGTACACCACCACTTCGTAAGGCGGCTCCATGCGCTGGGCATAGCGGTCGATGTCCTCCATGGTGAGCCATTCCGGTTTTTCCGGCAGGGCGTCATAGAGTTCCCGCATTTTGGCGATTTGCTCTCGCACGTTCCCAGCCCACAGGTGCTTTTCTGCCCGCCCGCCAGCGCCCAAGAAATAGTCGCAGTCGGCTTTCAGGCGGCTTAAAAGCATATAATCATTTTGTGGTGGTGTACTTTGCTGCAACAAGGGAAGGATGTCTTGGTACTTGGGATATTGTGCGAGGAAGTCCAGAACGCCCCCGTCACCGTCCCCAATATCCTGGCGCTCGGTGTAGGTGGTGCCATCTGGCATGACCACGGTAAATTTCACCTTGTCATACCCCAGGAACCGAGCATTTTCTGGGTCATCGGATTCGTACCACACCTGCCAAGTGCCGTATTTTTCAAGAGCAGCCTTTGCACCGGCCACCTGCTCCTCATCCGCCTGTTTCATCAGGGTGTCAAATTCACGGATACCGTAGCGTTTTCCATCTTCAAACACGGGGCTTTCGCTCCACTCGCAGAAGATGTATGGCTCTATGTCGGGAGGGTATTTTCCATTGAAATAGTCCTGGTCCACAGAGGTGAGTTGGTCAAAGTCCAGTTCGGCCAGCTCATTTTGGATGAGTTCATCCAGGCTCTCATACTGCCTGCGCTCCAAAAACTGCCCGTCCAGATAACGCTCAATGCGGTAATGGACCAAGTCGGCATTGACCTGGATGGGAATTTCCTCATCCGTAACAGTGGTGTAGGCAATGCCCACCTTTTCCAGATCACTGAAATCGGCTGGACTGCCATACTCGGCCTCGCAGAAATCGTTGATAAATTCTTTGGCAATCTCCAGTGAAGCAGGTTCCGGCTCCTCGGACAAAAACTCGCGCTCAATGAAGTCGGCAACATCCTGGCTGTTACCTTTGCCGCCATGGGCACGGTAATCCATCAAACCTTCTTCGACCAGTTCGCTGGATACCGCATATCCGGCCTCCTCCAGATAACCGGCGATTTCTTCTATCTGCGCCTGTTCCGGGGTAAGGGCCGGGGGCAGCTCCGCGATCTGCTCCATACAGAGGGTGATGTCCACCGCGATTTCTTCTTCCAGGTCCGCATGGTCCAGGAAGGATTGAAGCAGTCTGCGGATTTCCTCTCTCTGAACGGGGTCATGGAGCTGCCGGGCGATATTTTCCACCGCCTGGGCGTCATCCTCACCATAACCCATGCGGGAACCATCAAACTCTCCCACAAAACGCAGCACCTGGGCGGCCAGCTTCGGGTAGGGGTCTACCGGTTCTTCTTTTTGGGGTGGTTCCTGCGCCCTGGGCGGCACGGTGAACACCGGCGCGTCCTGGGTGGCGGAAATGGTCATTTCCGAAGTGTCAGCAATCCGCTGGATTTCCTCCCGCACTGCCTGGGGCATTTCCTCCTCGTAGAAGGTCACCGTGCGGTCTGGGGCGATGTGGGCAACCGTTTTGTAGTCACCGTGTTCCTCCTCCAGCCGGTTCCACACCGTGACGCCGTTTCCCAAATAGCCGTAGCCCAGGTCGTAGGCTTTGGCTTGCGGCATGGTGGGAACCACAGGCTCCTTGTGCTCTGCAAAGAGCGTGAAGGTTCCCTGCCGGAAGGCAGTGAGGTTTTCAAACGCCTGCTGGCGCAGGGCGTACATCCTGTCATCCTGCGGGGTGGCCTCCCAAATGGGGACCATCATCTGATAGATTTCTTCCACACGGGCCGGGTCGTCAAGCTGCGGCTCGATGAGCTTCACCGCGTCCCAATAGTCAAAGCCAAAGGGATAGGGGTGGGGCTGCTCCTGGGGTACGTTTTCAAAGAAAGTGCGGATATTCCGGGCAAGCTGGTGCTTCTCATACTGCGGCATGGCGGCGCGGTCCTCATCGGTGAGGAACCGCCCCTGGGCGATCATGGCGCTGACGCGCTTTTCCACGGCGTTCCATTTCAGCTCCACCTTGGCGTAGGGGGCGGTGATACTGCCGTGGCTGAAAGAAACGCCTTTACTGAGCTGGTAGGTCACATCGTCATTCCCACTGGAATGGCCGCTGTACTCGCCGTGGTAGTGCTTTAAGAAATTCTCCCGTTCCTTGCGCTCTGTGTGGTTGCGATAGAAAGAATACACGGCCAGCCGGTAATCGGTGCTGCGTTTTCCACCCCGGAGAAGGTTGTCGATCTCGTCCCCGGAGATGAAAAAACGCCGCTGGGGGGCGTACCCTTCGGCGGCGGTAAAGTGCAGCGGTTCCCGCTGCAGGTCGGAAAGCTGCGCCAGCAATTTTTGCGGACGGTGGAAATGGAATCGCAGCAGTTCCCGGTTCTCTCTGTATGCCTGGACAAACTGCTCCAGCTCATCCCGCAGGTTCTGCAGCCCCTCCGGATGGCCTAACAAATCGCTTATGGCGGCGCTTTCCTCTGGAAACCCATGATTTTTGCCGTAAATGGCATTCACCGTGGGAAGATAGCCCGCGTCGGCGGTGCCTTCTGCAAAATCCTGCCGGAGATACCATAGCTGCGCGGCCCGTTGCTGGCGTTCATACCCGTCCACCCGGTCCAGCTCGCTCTGGGGCATATACCGGCCCAAGTCCAGCAGTTCCCGGATACGGGCCGCCGCCTGTTCCCAGGGGATGAGGGTGGCGCTGGAACGCTGGGCGCTTTCGCCCTGGGCAATGCGGATTCCCTCGGCGTTGTACCAGATGGCATACTGTCGGCCATCCAGATAAAAGCCAGCGCCGTTCTCTCCATAGTGCTCTGCCAGGAACCTAGCATTGTCCGGCTTATCCTTTTTGAAATAGGCGCAGATGATGAGGCGGCTGTTCTGGTCGTTAGCACCAATGCACAGCGCCTCGTCGATTACCTGCTGAGGCAGAGCCGGGTGAGGGAAAATGGATGGTTGGGCCGTACCCTCGGCCTGGGCTGGCTGCTGAAACGCCGCAAAATCAAAAAGGGACATCTGCTGGCTCTCCTGGGTAAGGAGCTGCGGGATGTCCGTCTGAATGAAATATTCTTTTTTGTCAATGAGCTGGGCAGTCCACTGGGCCACAATATCCCAGGAAAAAACGGATTCCTTGGTGCGGGATGGGTAAGAGCCTTCCCACATGAGCAGGCCATTCTCCTGGGGCTTATATCCCAGGCGCTGCCCGTCAGCGATGATCTCAGTGTACCGGTCCTGATAAGCGGATTTCAGGTAGTCGGCCCGTTCCTGAACGTCGCTGTGAACCGAAAAGAAAAGCTCGATCTGATTTTTCTTATATTTCAGGTCATCATCTTTGTTGGCGATGATGGCCATGATCTGCTTTTCATCCAAAAGCGCAGGGAGCTGTTCGCCACCTGCGCTTTCTTCCGGTTCATCAATTAGCTGTAAATCAGCTCCGCCAGCACCGTTTCCTCCGCCGCGTTCTGCAGGTTGCTCATCATCTGCACCCACTTCATCTGGTCGCTGGCTTTCAGTTCCTCTGTCACGCCCTGGTTCTTGGCCATCTGCGCCACGATCTGCTCCATCCGGCGCTGGGCGGTCTGCTGGATCTCCGCCAGATGGCTGTTCAGCTTGCCGCTGGTCAGCAGGTTGGTGTACGTCACCCTGCGGTGCTCCTTGAGGAATTTCTTCCGAAGCAATGCGTATTTCCCATGGGGAACCGGCTCCTCCTGGGGCGGCAGAAGGTTCGGCAGATTGTAGTCGCCCTGTCTGGTGTAAGTGATCTCGGTCATATTCAAAACTCCTTTCCGGCTGTGTGTTTTCCTGTTCAGTTACAGCATACTGGTTTTTCTGCTGGGGTTCAAATGTGCGATTTTCTTTTTGGGGCTGTCTTTGCAGGGCAAGGACCGTGCGGGAAATGGCGGAAAGGCACATCTGGGAGATGTCCCCGGTGGCCACGCCCAAAGCGTTCAGGGTCTGTGGAGTGTTGAAATTCAGCACATCCCGAAAATCCTCATCCTCAAAGTATTCAGACGGGTCGAGGCCGCAGCGCACCAGCAGCATATATCCAATGCTGTTTTGCACCGCCCTGCGGTATTCCACCTCCAGGTTCAGCTCGTCCAGTTCTTCCAGAAAGCTGCCTTCCGTGAGGGTTTTCAATTCAGAAAGATAGTCGGGCATATTATCCTCCACGGCGTTCTTCGCCGCAGAGAGCAGGGCTTCGCCCAAATCCTCCTTGTGCTCCAGTTCTCCAAAGCTGTTTTCCAGCGTTTCAATGATGTCCGGCGCGTATTCCTCCCGCACCGTCCAAAGGGGGACGGGCCGGGGGAACCGAGCTTCATGGGTATCGGAAATGTCAAAGTAGTATTTCAGTCGGGGTTTTCCATTGTGTTCCCCATCAAAAACGGCAATGCCGTTTGCGCCCCGGTTTACCCAGCGCCCAAATTGCCGGTTCCATCGCTCGATCTCCAGGACGGCGGTGGCGTCTGGGCGCTGGGCGTAGACAAGCAGTTGTTCATCGAAAGAAAGCCGGTAGTTGCGGCAGGCAGAAGCCAGAAACGCTCGCCACTGGTCAGGAGCTGTCACGCTGCGCTGCGTTTCCTGGTACAGCTCCGTCAAGGCTTTATATCGTATCGCCATCGGTTGCCCCTCCTTTTCTTATTCTTTTTTCGCAGCTTTCAGTTCTGCGCTGTAATCCTTATCCGGGTCATATTGATTGCACAGGGAGAGCAGCAACAGCCAGATGGTATTTCCGGCCTCCTTCGGGTACATCCGAAGCGCCACGCAGGGCGCATGGTCACTGTCAACAAAGGGCCTCCCATAGCGCATAAACTGGTCGATCAGCTTTTGAGCCATCTCCCGGTATTCTTCATAGGGGTTCTGTTCCGCCTGCTGATGGAGAACCGTCATCAGCAAGTTGAACCAGTCCTCATGCGTATCCAGTTTTACGGGCGGTAAAGACGCCATTTTTATCACCTCATCTTTCCATGGCGGCGGCCTGCCGCTGCCGGGGAATGGAAAACCCGTAGACTTTGGCGATGTCGTCGCCCAGCCTGCGGGTCACTCTCGTAATATCGGCGCGGGTTGCAATGCCGCGATATAGTTTTTCTTTCAGCAGTTCAATTTGAGAAGGGCTGGCGCTGTCCTTGTAAACGCGGTAAAGATAAAAGTTCGTGCCATCATGGTGGATGGCGTCGCACCGCAGATCACCCAGCCGGTCCACATACCAGGTGGAATAATCCGTATCGGAATACAGGCAGTCCCGGATATTGCCGCTGGGGATTTCCTTATATCCCATGCGCCGACCATTCCACAGGCCCAGGTCGCCTACAACCAAAATCGGCTGGGAAAGCTGTACATTGAGGTTAGCGCGTTCATCATCCAGGTAATCCCCATTGATCTCATACATCAGGGAAATGCGCTCATCTTCGGATAAATCCGGGTATTCTGCCTCCAGATCGTCCCGCCAGTCCTCATAGTCCAGACCATAATTGCTCCAGATAACGTGTCTTTCTTCCTTCATCGGGCTTCACCTCGATTTCTTAAAGGGAATTTACCCAAACACACAGTTTTCCCGGAGAGTTCTTCTGTATCTAAATCAACGTCCCCGCAGTCATAATGCGTTCCATAGGTTTCGTTATACTTCTCCATAATAGAATCTGGAATATAGCTGTCACCATTAACCACGGCTCTGCCCTCCGTGAAAATCCGGGAAAGACATTTTCGTTTGTCCAAGTCGTTTCCAGAAACAAGCAGCTCCATTTCATCCGGCGTAAGAGAAAATGTCATACCTATCCGCGCCCAGATTTGATTATGCCTATTCTTCATCGGGCTTCACCTCGGTCTTTCTGCCTAGGCCTGATGGGCTGCCCCTGCTCGTCATAGTTTTGGGGATCGGCGGCGGGGGTCTGCCACCCAAACATGGAGCCGGCCAGCATAGCGGCCTCCTGCGCTTTGGTAACGCCGTTTTTTCCATTGCTGTCCTCTGCAAATCTGCGATTTTCTCCGGCGTCCGCCGCTGAAAATTCAGGACAGGGGCTGTATCCTTTTTCGCCCCTGGTCAGAAGAATCAGCTCCCCGGATGAGGGCAGCGTACTAAAGCACTGTACAGGCAGAGAAGAACGCAGCGGGATCACGCTCCCGTGAGTTTGCTCCAAACGCTCTGCAAATTCGCAGATATGATAAAGGGCGCTGGAATACCCTCCGCTGGTTTCAAAATGGGTTTCGTCGATAAACCGGCAGGTGCGGTCGCGGGTTCCTCCACCGCCCGTGAAAATGCGGATGTGGTCGCCATCGGGGATACGGAACAGCTCCTTGTAGCCGGGCGTGATAAACCGGATGCCCTGTTTGGCCTTTTCCATGTGGTGTTCCAGAAATCGGGAAACGTAGGCGTAGAGGTAAAAGTTGTAGTCTCCATAATTGGGGTTGCACCGGAGCATATAGGTGTGTTGGGGCGTCTGCACCTTAAAACCGTACTCGGCGCAGTAGTTTCCCTCAAACTCAGCCTCCGGGTTCTGATAGCAAAACCTGGTCATGCTGCCACGGGTGCAGAGCAGCCCGTCCTTTTCCCGCAGAGTGTTGACCACTTCATCAAACTCCGCCTTAAACTCGTCCGTCTTGTATTCCCTCCGATGGTCGAACCAGGAAGTGTAAAATTCCTGGCCGCAGCCAAAATCCCCGCGCAGATGGCCGATACAGCCGGTTTGCCCTTCAAGCTGGCTGCTCTGGTTGTACGCATACAGGCGATCCGCCGGGGTCATGCTGGTGATTTTCAGCTCCATCATCGTTCACGTCCTTTCTTTTTCGCTTGTCGGTTTTGCTCCGATATGGCTTTTTCCCTTGCCTGCCAATATTCGGGGTGGTGAATTTGCACACTACTATTGATAACAGCCTCATACGCACCGGGGCCAAAGTACTCGTTCACCGGAGCCTGGATCATCTTTTTATCCATCAGCTCCCGGAGAGCCACCTGCGCGTCGCAGTCCTCCTCAAAGCAGAGGTAGCCGCCCTCAACAAAGCCGCAGCCCATCGCTTCTTTTCGGAATATCTTTTCCGCCAGTTCCCGGCGCACCATAATTCCGCCATGCCCTGGGGTGGAAACGGAATAAACGCCGGGGCAGAGCGTTTCACATTCCTGGATATTGCCCCACGGGGAATAGAAAGGGGTCTCCGGCACAATAGTGTTTTGCCGCTGATCCTCCAGGCACTGCACCTCCTCCTGCGCCCGCGCCACCAAATCCTTCTGCGCGGAAAACAGGTCGCTGAAATAGTGGCCCCAATCGTAGTCCGTCCGGTTACTGCATTTCCAGGTGACAAACTGCTGGGGCGCTGTCAAATGAACGCCCAACACAAATTCGCTGTCGCCCACATGACAGGAATCCGTAATGATATATCCGGCGTTTTCTCTGTAATCCATCATCGTTCACGCTCCTTCGTCGTTTTCTTTTTGGCCTGTTCCTGCTGGATCGCAGTAAGGCCATGCTTGGCCCAACCGGGAAGGTCCTCCGGCTGTATCGTTCCCAGCACGTCCATGCGCTCATAGCGGCTTTCTTTTCCGGTATAGAGGTCAACGCAGTAACAGGCGGACCCCCGGCTGTGTGGAGAAGCCCCAAAGCCGCCCAGACAGAGCTTGAGCTGGCGGGTAGCCCTGCGGTATTCCCGGCGCAGCACCTCCGGCTTTATCACCACGATTTTCCCGTGTAGATCATCCTCATGGGAAATGGGGATGCAGCCCTCCGCCGTGATGGGGTGATCGTCTATGCCCTGTATGCGGGGCTTGTTCAGCTCTATGTGGGTTTTCTGCGCTTGCTCGGCAATCCTCTGGCCGAACAGCTCCACAATCTCCGGGAAATCATCACTGGCCATCACTTCGCTGTATTCTGCAAACAAAGCGTTCTGCCGGCAAAAGGCGCACATATACTTCATGCCGGTTTCATCCTGTGGATTTTCCCCCAGGACAACCTCCCGGTCGCCAATCTGCACCGCCTGGATAATCTCATAATCACCGGCCATGCGTTTTTCTGTGGAATCATCGTTCATCCCTCTGCCTCCATATCCTTTTTGATAAATGCTTTGATTTCCTTTACACTGGCAAAATCCCGTTCATCCCCGGTAAGGTAACGCACCGCGTCCTGCCATTGATAGAGGGGATGGGCGCTTTCCTCCATCCCGCACAAATCGGCCAGGGCTGCCCTGCGCAGGAAGGGGGTGAGGTTTAAGTCGGAGATAAAGCAGCCATGCCGGGCCGCCAGTATATCCAGCAGGTGCAATTCACTCATGGCTTCACCTGCTTTCCCCGGCTTCTTTCAGCAGTTCCCCCATCAGCCTGCCGCTGCGGACTTTGTTGCGGTCCGCCAGCACCTTGTTCTGGACGCACAGCACCGCCCGGATGTTGGGGACGGTAATGCCGGGAATCTCCACCATTTCCTCCGGGGTGACGGTGAGAAGCTGCACCGGGGAGTAGCCAGCCTGGGCAAAGATACGGAACAGCCGCTGTTCAAATCGTTCTTTCATCATCAACGCTCCTTTCTTTTTTGGTATGTAAAAGGGGCGGCCCCCGCATGGCCGCCCCTGGCTGGTTACTTCTTCCGGCTTCTGATTTTCAGGAAAATCAAGCCGCCGATGATGAATACTACCAGCGCAATGGCAATGATCGTTTTCAGTTCCATGAAATCATTCCTCCTAACACAGAATCAAGCCGCAGTTATTTCACGGTGTTTTTGCCCTTCTTGCGCTTACCTACATAGGCCGCAACGCCCAGGGCGGCAGCGCCCATAGCGGATACGCCCATCAGGGCCGCCCACAGCCAGGGCTTGCTGTCATCGCCGGTTTTCGGGGTATCGCGCAGCTCATTGTGCATTTGCGCCACAGTGGTCTTATCCGCCAGAATCGTCACCTTTTTATCCGCAGGCAGCACATAGTTGGCGCTGGCCCCATCCGATACCTCGGACACGGTGTAATCGCCTACGCGCAGGCCCTCGATGAAGATTTCGCCGTTTTTATCGGTTTTGAAGGTCTGGTCGTAGCCGTTGGCCCCGGTCACGCGGAAGGAGAAGCCCTCCACCTTGCCGTCGCTGGACGTTTTTTCAATCCGCAGGGAGCCAGTCTGGGCCATGTTGGTGAAGCCAACCCCGGCCTCGTTCTCTACCTCGTAGATTTTGCCGTTCTCGGTGATCTCCACATAGTAGGCGTTTTCATCCAGCAGGAAGCCCTCCGGCGCTTTGGTTTCCCTTACGAACACGCCGCCGTAGAGGATGTGGGACATCTCGTAAATGCCGGTGCTGGTTTCCTCCAGCTTGCCCAGCAGCTCGTCACCCTCGTCCAGCTCTTTGTTGCCGTTGGTATCGCGGTACACTTCAAATTCAGCGCCCGTCAATTTGTTATCGGGATAATCCTTATCCACCTTGGTGAGCCGCAGATCACCATACACACGCTCATTGGCAAGGGAAATCTCTACAACCTGTCCATCTTCCTCCACAGTAACGGGAATCACTTCATCGGAGAGGATGAACCCTTCCGGGCTTTCCAGTTCTTTCAGCACCCAATCACCGTAAGGCACATTGGTGAAAGAAAAGCTGCCGTCGTCCGCTGAGGTAGTGGTGGCAAGGGCGTTTTCGGCGGTAAACTCGGTTTCATCGGACTTAAACAGACCGATTACAGCCCCGCCCAGGCCCGTGCCGTTCTCATCGGTTTTGAGGCCCTTGATTTCGCCGCGGATCAGCTCGTTTGTGACAGCCTCGCCATCATTAGCGGAAATCTCTACCACGGCAACAGAAGGCCCGCCGTACTCAAAGGTGAACGGGAAGGTTTCGCCATTCAGCAGGTAATGGCTGTCAGTGGAAAGCTCCTTCAGGTAGAAGCTGCCGAAAGGCAGGTCGGTGCTGCAAACGGCCTGGCCGTTCTCATTCACAGAAACGATCTCCAGAAGCCCGTCTGCCGGGATCACGGAACCGTCTGCTGCGGTGATGTCCTCCTGGGCATAGAGGCCAAAGGTCACGGCGGAGATCTCGCCATTCATGCCAATGCCAAAGGTTTCATCCTGCTCCAGCACCTTGTCAAGCGTCACAAGGGCTTTCTGGCGCTGGTTGTAGAAGCTGGCAGAGGTTTCGGTGACTTCCACCTCCTGGCCTGCGTACACCAGCTCCACGTTGGTGACGTTCTCGCCGGTATCCACCATGCCGTGAGGGAACTGGATTTCCTTCACCTGGAACTTGCCCAGGTAGAGGGGCTGGCTCTGGGCTGTCCCGTCCTCGCCGGTGGTGATGGTGTCCACTACCTCGCCCGCAGAGTAGCGCAGGGTGCCGTCCAGGGTGTAGACGTCCTCCAGGGCGGTGATTTCAAACACCGCACCGGGCAGGCCCTGCACCTCATACACCGGCTGGTAAACGCCCTCGTTTTCTGTCACAGAGGAAAATACCTCGCCGGTCTTGCTGACTTTGATGATTCCTTTCTGGGCCATGTTGGGCTTGGTGACTTCAATCACCGTCACGCCGCCTTCCACGCTGGAATTGTCCTCGGTCACATCAAAGTAAACCGGGGTGCTGTCCAGCACATAGCCGTAGGGGGCCTGTACTTCAACCAGGGAATATCCCGCGCCGTATTCCAGCTTTTCAGGCGTTACCAGATAGCCCTCGGAATTGGTGTAGAACGTATCAATGGTGGTCGGCGTCGGGTAAGTGAAGGTCATTTCCACCTTGCTGCCATCGGGACGGTAAATCTGGAACCCGGCCCCCGCATAGGGGATGGTGACGCCGGTTTCCGCGTCCACCTTGACCACCTTGATGAAGCTCTCAAAGTTGGCGTTGTTGATGAGATAACGGTAGGTCTGGCCGTCCTGAGCGATATACACTTCAAAATCGTCCATCAGCTCGCGGCCTTCCCAGCCCTTGGTCTGACGGACGATATAGGTGCCGTAGGGCAGCTTCTTCGACTGTGCAAAGCCGTTCTCATCGCAGACGAGGACATCGCGCTCAGATTCCTTGGCATTTTCATAGCTGCCGGCTGATTTCAAAAACACCTGGAATTCCGCGCCGGATTCCGGGGTTTCGATCTGGGTTTCCCCGTCGTCGGTATGCTTGATTATGGCAATGTCGCCCTTGATGACCTGCTCCGTCACATCGTTGGCGGTGTCGTTCAGCTCAATCTCATACAATTCCGGTTCCGCGCCTACCTTGTGGATAGAGGAATCCAGCAGGTAGCCCTCGCTGGGGTTGATTTCACGGATTGTCCAGTCCGAATCGCAGACGTAATATCCGGTGGTGAACTGGCCGTTCTCATCGGTGGTATAGCTGTCGATGAGTGTATCTCCCTTATACAACCCATAGGTTGCTCCGGCAAGAGAACCGTCGCCCTGGGGCGCGCCCGTTTCCACATCGCTCTTGGTGACAGTGACACGGAACTTTTTGAGGACATTGTTCACGCTCTTGTGGGTCACTTCATTCCACTCGATGGTGGCTGTCTGGGAATCCGGCACCACATAACGGATGGGGGTATCCACCTCCTCCAGTACATAGCCCGTGCCGATGAGCACGTTTTCAAAGCGCGCCACACCGTTTCCGTCTGTCACCGCATACTCATCCACCGGCTGCCCGGAGAGGGATGTGCCGTACAGATGGAAGGTCATGCCCTCCACCAGCCCGTCCTCGCTGGTTTTCGTCACTTCCAGGCTGCCGCGTTTGAGCACGTTGCTAAAAGTCACGGTGGCGGTCTGGCCGCTGACGATGGTCACGCGCTGGCTTTCCTGGGGTTCGTATTTGTCAATCGACTGCTCGGTTACGGTATAAACGCCGGGATTGAGGTCGGAGATGTCGATCTCGCCCGCCTCATTGGTGGTCTTGGTGGCGCTGTATCCTTCGCCGGTAATGGTGAAGCTGATCCCGGCTACCTGTCCATCCTCGGAAGTCTTGACCAGCTTCATATTGCCGGTTTTTACTTCCAGGTTCAGATAGCCCACCATATAATCGGACACGGTTTCCCCGTAGGTGGCAAAGTCCTGCTTGCCGCCGCCGATAATCCCATCCGTCCATACCACTACGCCGCTGCGCTGGGCGGAGATTTTTTCTGCTTTTACCGTTACAGAGCCTTTGATGGCCTGGCTGGAAGTGATGGTGAGCTGGTTTCCGTCCACAGAGAAGTTCAGGCCGGTAATATTGCTGGTAAAGGTGTAATCTCCCAGCACGCCGTTGGTATCCGTGAGAGTGAGGGAATACTGCTGGCCGTCCCATTTCAGCTCGTAGGCCCCGGCGTCTGCGGTGCTGCTGAAAAAGCTGGGCAGCATGGTATGGCGTTTTACCGCGCTCTCAATAGCGGAATACTGGCTGAAGATCTCGCTGTAAAGGGGATTCTCCGGGCTGGTATATTCCGCGATATTGTTCTTGCCCTGGGCGTTGGCGTCCACATGGTTAAACTGGCTGTCGCGCTCGCCTACGACGGTTTCCCAGACAAGAAGCTGGGTGGCGATTGCCCCGGCCATCTTGCTGGCGTCCTCCGGGTCATCGGTCATCCATGAGGTGCTGGCGTTGCCCTGCCATCCATAGGTCATAATCCGCCCGATATATTCCTTGATGGTGTCCGGTGGGATAGTGGGGTTCAGATCGGACGGGTAATCATCCCAGAAATCCTCGCCCCGGCCAGTAAACTGGTCGCCGGAATGAACGCTGACGCCGGGTTCGATACAGTAGATGACTTTCCCGTTAAAGGAATCCTGCGTGTGGATGGTAAAACCGTTATTTTCGCCGGTAGACCATCCGCCCAAGAAATTCATAGCGGAATGTCCCCAGCCTGCCTTGTTGGGGTCGCTGGCACGGGGGAACTCCACCATATACGTCGTCATGGTTTCCCCTGCGGCAAACGCTGTGGTTCCCGTCCCTGCGAATATGCCCAGGCACATGAGCATGGCCATGAACAGGGACAGGGGCTTTCTCAATGCTTTCATCGTGTTACCTCCTTGAAATGGCCGCAAAAAAGCACACCGTTTCCGATGTGCTGCGGCTTGTGTTGGTTACTGTCTAAAAAAGAGAGGCCCGCCCGGTTTTCCTCGCAGCCCGATGTCTGCCTGTGGAAAAGAGGCCGGAGCTTTCTATATACATCCAGGCTCCCCAAATATCTTCTTTTTTTAGGCTGTTTAGGTTGTTTGGAAGGGGTGAGGTGTGGAGAGGGGGAACCGGCACAAGCTGCCGTTTCCCTGCAAATGGGCGCACTTCCCCCTTGTGAGTGGGCTATCTCTCTAAACTGCGCTGGCGTTTGCGGTAAAGTTCCAGCGCCTTGACAATGGTGTCCTCGATCTTCTGCGTGGGCGTCCCCGGCGCAAAAAACCGGCTGATTTTTTCTTTTGGGATTTTGAACTGTTCTTTTTGATTGGGCTTTTCCTCCTTCATAATGGAAACAAGGGCGTCTTTGGCCAGCCGTTCCCCTCCAGTCTTGGCTTCGGACATCTGTCGCATTTTGATGGCTTGGGCGTGGGACGGGGTGCAGTCCATCTCGTCCATGATAGCGAACAAGTCGGCCTGTTCTTCTTTTCGCAGGTAGGACAGCTCCACCGCAGGGCGCATGGCAATCTGGAGCATTTCCTGGTCTTTAAGGACTGAGTTATCTACCAGCTCCAGAATTTCCGGGATAAGGTGGGTAAGGCGGATATACCTATAAATCTGAGGTTGACTATCTCCGCTATCCCTGCTGATCTGCTGGGCTGCTGTAACGCCTTTTAACTTATTATCCAGTGGAGAAGAAGTTAAATCCGTCCGCTGACCCTGTCGTTTTAATGCGTCCAGCTTCATTTTGTAGGCAAACGCCTTCTCCGAGGGCAGAATCTGCTCCCGCTGCAAGTTGGAGTCCACCATGATAATCGTGGCTTCATCATCGGTGAGCTGCCGCACAATACAGGGGATTTTCGCAAGCCCCGCTAAATCCGCCGCCTTTTTCCTGCGGTGTCCGGCCACCATTTCATAGCCGCCCTCCGGTTTGGGGCGCACCAGGGCAGGGACCAATACGCCGTACTGCTTCACGCTTTCCGTCATTTCCTGCATAGCTGCGTCCATCCGCACCTTAAACGGGTGGTTCGGGAAGTCGCTGATTTCCGTGGGCGAAAGATTGACAACTTTTTCAAGCCGTGCCTCAGCCCGCTCTTCCTCCGTGGAAAACAGGTCATCGACTGAGGGAAGATTGAAGTTTAGCCCGTTGCTTTTCGCCATCCGCCAGCACCTCCTTTGAAAAATCCGCATAAGCCTGGGCCACCTTGCTCCCCTTGTCGTAGGCGTAAATACTCTTGCCTGCGGCGCTGATTTCTGCGGCTTTGATGGCTACGGGAATCTCGGAACGATAAATTTTCAACACGCTCCCGTAACTCTGCCGCAGTGTATCTGCTGTCTGTCTGGCAAGGTTTGTGCGCCCATCCACCAGAGTGAGCAGCACCCCGTCCACCTTCAGAGCCGGGTTGATCTGCCGTTTCACCTTATTGATGGTTTTCATAAGCTGGGTCATGCCCTTGGCGGGGAGATAGTGGGCCTGCACCGGGATAATCACGCTGTCCGCCGCAGCCAGGGCGTTGATCGTAATCATACCCAGGGACGGCATACAGTCAATGAGAACCACGTCATAGTGCTTCTTGGCTTCATTGACATAGGTCCGCAAAGTAAACTCCCGGCTCATGGCGTTGACCAGGCTCATTTCCAGCGCGGACAGCTCAATGTTGGCGGGCATAAGGTCTACGCCCTCGCTGTGGTGCAAAATGCCCTCATCCGTGGTGAATGGCTCATCCCGGATCACTTTTTCCATAACGGTGGCCAGGGTGGTGGGCAGGCTGTCTTG
Source organism: Hominenteromicrobium sp. (assembly GCF_046974225.1). Lineage (NCBI taxonomy): Bacteria > Bacillati > Bacillota > Clostridia > Eubacteriales > Oscillospiraceae > Hominenteromicrobium > Hominenteromicrobium sp. The sequence goes on from NZ_JBKWAE010000002.1 coordinate 69,855, forward strand.
GTCTTGCCAGCCTAGGCAGGTGGTGAGGTCGCCCTGTGGGTCTGCGTCAATGAGCAGTACCTTTTTCCCCAGACGGGCTAAACCAATGCCCAGGTTCACCGTCGTGGTGGTTTTGCCTGTGCCGCCTTTCTGGTTGGCCAGCGCGATCACGCGGCCATCCCTGGGGCGGCTTCTTTGTTCCGGCATTTTCATGTCCTCCTTCTTCTTAGATTTAGCCGCCCGTTGGCAAGACGGACGGCTATGTATGAGAAAATCCGAAAGATGGACATGAAAAAAGCCGCTTACTCTTTCTGAAAAGAATAAGCGGCTCATCTGGCAGCGATATGTAATTTTACATCTTCTTCACCGGGGCGCACATGGCTTTGAGCAGAAGTTCATCCAGGCAGCCGGTGTCCCGGTTTTCACGGAGCATAGTATTGCGCAGGTGATTAAGGCTCTGGATCACAATGCTGTTTTCGGCGGGGGTGAGGTATATCTTGAATTTCCGTTTTTTCATAGGGCGTTCCTCCTTTACGCTTTCAGTATATATGGAAGGAACACTGCGCCGCAAATGTGCGAGAGTTCATCCACTTGAAACACAGCAGCGGCAACTCAGAAGGACAAGATAAACTGGATTCGGTTTGGTCAAATCCTGACAAATCAGGACATCCCCTTCAAAAGAAAAACCGTTCACAAAGGCCGTCATGGAATCGAAAAAATGACGGGGAAAATGCCCTCTAAAACACCCCGATTTCGGCTCGCAGTTGCCCCATTTTTTAATCATAACGGGGTCAAAAAGGGCCTGTTGCCCCATTATTAATCAAGAAAAACCGGGTCAGGCAAGGTCAAATCCTTCCAAAATCGGACAAAGGACAACAGACTTTTTGGAAAGGAAAAAGCCCGGAAAACCGCATGGTTCCGGGCTTTTTGAGCATTTTTGAATTGGTTTGTCGGGCCTGTTATCTCTTGGAGAACTGAGGCGCACGACGGGCAGCTTTGAGACCGTATTTCTTTCTTTCCTTCATTCTCGGGTCACGGGTGAGGAAACCGGCCTTCTTCAGCGTAGCGCGGAGGTTCTCGGAATCGTACTGGAGCAGAGCTCTGGAGATACCGTGGCGGATAGCACCGGCCTGACCGGTAACACCGCCGCCTGCAACGCGGCAAACGATGTCGAACTTCTCTTCGGTACCGGTGAGAACGAGCGGCTGACGAACGATCGTCTTGAGGGTATCAAGGCCGAAATAATCGTCGATATCGCGGTCGTTGATCGTAACCTTACCGGTGCCCTGGTAAATTCTTACACGTGCAACGGAGCTTTTTCTTCTGCCGGTGCCGTAGAAATAAGGTGCCTTATCGTACATATTCGTTTACCTCCTATTAAAGTTCCCAAGCCGTCGGCTTCTGCGCCTTGTGCTTGTGCTCGCTGCCGGCGTAGACACGAAGTCTTGCTTCTGCAGCTCTGCCGATGGTGTTCGAGGGGATCATGCCGTGAACAGCAAGCTCCATCGCCTTTTCCGGCTTTGTACGCATCAGGGTGTCATAACGGACAGCCTTGAGGTGGCCGATATAACCCGTGTGATGATAATAATACTTCTTTTCAGCCTTACCGCCGGTGAGGACAGCCTCAGCGCAGTTGATGATGATGACGTGGTCACCGCAGTCAACGTGCGGGGTAAAGGTGGGCTTGTGCTTGCCGCGGAGAAGAACTGCGGCCTGTGCTGCAACGCGGCCGAGCGGCTTGCCTGCAGCGTCAATTACATACCATTTGCGGTCAACCTGACCAGCCTTGGCCATATAAGTGGACATAGCGTTTACCTCCAAAATTGATTTAAATTATCTCGGTACCGGCAAACGCTTTGTGCGCTGCGATACGAAATCTCTGAAAATGCCCATAGCTTTCCCATGGGCGCTAAATGATAGTACCACACGAAAAACGGCTTGTCAAGCGCTTTTTTGCGGTTTTTTAAGCTGCGAATTCCAATCTCGCTTATTCTTTGTTTTTCTCATTTATGCTCTTATTTTTGAATGTGCGATTTCAAAAAATATTTTTGCGGCAAAATTTAAAAAGCACAGCTTTTCCGCCGTTTTTCGGGAAAGCCGTGCTTTTTACGGTTTTTATTCAGCTATTACTTTTTCACACAGCGCGTTGCGACAAAGCAGGGCACGCCGTGCTCGTGCAGAAAGCCTCCGCCGTTTGTATCTTCATAAATATCCGTCAGCATAAATCCCGCGCGCAGCTGGCCACCGATTTCTTCGTCCAGTGTGTGCGAAAACTGCACGCCGTAATCGAGCTCCAGCGACTTTTTATAGAGTACTTCGTCTTTTAAGGGATTATACGGCAGCGTGTTCGTAATCTTTGTTTCGTCGTCATCAAAAAGGTAATTGATGCCGTTATCAAACCCGACAAGCAAAACGCCGCCCGGCTTTAACACGCGGGCACACTCACGCCAGACAGGCTCTAATTCCTCGATGTAGCAGTTGGAGACAGGGTTAAAGATAAGGTCGAAGCTCTCGTCTGCAAACGGCAGCGGCTTTGTCATATCGGCGCGGACGCACTTTGGCGTGTATCCCTCCCGCTTGCCGACCTCTTCTTCGCGCTTTAGCTGCTCCGTGGAATAATCCAGCACGGTGCAGTCTGCGCCGAGCGCCGTGAAAACGGGAATCTGCTGCCCGCCGCCGCTGGCTAAACCCAGAATTTTCTTGCCGCGCATCTCGCCGAACCATTCGTGCGGCACGATTTTTGTCGGTGTGAGATAGACGCCCCATTCGCCGTTTTTCGCTTTTTCAAACGTTTCGTGGCTGATGGGCCTGCCCCACTCCCAGCCGTTTTGCACCCAGCTGTCCACGGTTTTGGCGTTGATGTCGGTGTAGTTCATACGTTTATTCTCTCTTTCTAAAAGTTTTATCTTTTATGAATTTGCCGTGCAAATTCATAGGGAGACCCCTTAATAGGGTCTCCCTCGGACGAACAATTCACTGGATTGTTTTATAGCAATGCGAAGCATTGGTTTCTCCCAGTCCTGATTTTGGGGTAAGCAAAAGGATTTCGCGCTCTGCGGAGCGCGCCTCAGGGCTTTGCCCCGAGACCCTATAAACTTTCTGAAGAAAGTTTAATCAAAGACTTTTAACCCAACTCGTCGTCCGCGGATGCGACGACGTTTACGCCGGTGCCGCAAACATTTTCGATGACGATGTCGCCGATATGGACGGGGGCGGTGATCTCCGCTGCGTTGATGGCTTTCATGCAGTCGAAAATTTTACCCTTCGGGATGTCCGTTTTCGTGCGCACGGCGACAACCGGGCGTTCACCGTTTAAAACGCGAACGGTAGACGTGACGGTACGGGCGGGCGCGGTAACTTCCTTCACGGCGTAGAGCTCGCCGCGCTTACACGTATTGCCTGTAACGCTTTTCACCTCGCCGTTTTCAACAGTGACGGTCAGCGGGCAGCCCAAGGGGCAGTTGATGCAGATAAACGATTTCGTTTCCATAGTAATGCCCTCCTTATTCCGCTTCCACCGTGACGGTGACGGTATCAAAATCAATATTTTGAAGGTCTGCTTTTTTCAGCAATACCTGCTCCATTTCGCCCGGTGCCATAACGGTCTTTTTGCGGTGCTGCACGCGCTGATCGCCGAAATAGACACTGATGAACGAATTTTTATAGATGCCGCCCACGCGGAAGCGCACCGTGAGCGTATCCGGCACATTTTCGGGGTGAATGATGCTCGGCACAGTGTAGCGCACACCGCCCTTGGCTTCGAGCTTGATGCCGCCCGAAAGCGGCTCTGCGGTTTCTTTGTTGCCGCCCTGCACGTACTTTGCGGCGGCACGACCTGCCTGCGCGGCTTCTTCGGAAACATAGTCCACAAGGTCGTGCACATGCAGCACGTTGCCGCACGCGAAGATGCCCGGCACGCCGGTCTCGAGGCTTTCGTTGACAACGGGGCCGTTCGTCACGCGGGAGAGCGGTGCGCCCGCGCCGAGGGTGAGCTCGTTTTCCGGGATCAGACCGACGGACAGAAGCAGCGTATCGCAGGAATAATATTCTTCCGTGCCCGGGATGGGCTTTAATTTGTCGTCCACGGCGCTGATGGTGACGCCCGTCACGCGGTCTTTGCCGTGAATTTCCGTCACGGTGTGGCTAAGCTTCAGCGGGATGCCGAAGTCATCGAGACACTGGACGATATTGCGCTTGAGGCCGCCGGAGTACGGCTGGAGTTCCGCGACGACGTGTACTTTCGCGCCCTCTAACGTCATGCGGCGCGCCATGATGAGACCGATATCGCCGGAGCCGAGAATGACGACCTCGCGTCCGGGCATATAACCCTCCATATTGACAAGGCGCTGCGCCGTGCCGGCGGAGAACACGCCCGCCGGGCGAAAGCCGGGGATATTCAGCGCGCCGCGGGAACGCTCGCGGCAGCCCATGGCTAAAATGACCGCGCCCGCTTCCACGGTGAACAGACCGTCTTCGCGGCTGACCGCCGTGACGACCTTTTCCGGGGAAATACTCAGTACCATTGCGCCGAGCTTGTACGGGATATGCAAAGCCTTTGCGCGTTCTTCAAAGCGCGCGGCGTACTCCGGACCCGTGAGCTCCTCTTTAAACGTGTGCAGACCGAAGCCGTTGTGGATGCACTGGTTTAAGATGCCGCCGAGACGCCCGTCTCTTTCTAAAATTAAGATGTCTTCAGCCGGAAGCCCGTTTTCCGCCGCGGCGACCGCCGCCGCAAGCCCCGCAGGCCCGCCGCCGATGATGACAAGCGATTTTGTGATTTTATTTTCCATAATAAACCTCATTTCGTCTTCCCGAACACGATTTCGGAGCCTTTTTCGTTCTTTCGGATGGCTGTCAGCGGCAAGTTAAGTTCTCTTGCGAGAATATCCATGACGCGCGGGGAGCAGAAGCCTGCCTGGCACCGGCCCATGCCGGCTCTGGTTCTGCGCTTTACGCCGTCCAGCGTTTTCGCGCCGAGCGGACGGCGGATGGCGTCCACAATCTCGCCCTCGGAGATCGTCTCGCAGCGGCAGACAATACTGCCGTAGAGCGGGTTTTCACGGATTTTCTCGGCGCGTTCTTCGACGCTGAGCGAATTGAGGTGCACGACACCGTGACGAACGGGGTTGAAGCTTTCTTTTTTCGTAAGGCCAAGCGCTTTCGCCGCCATTTCCGCCATATAAACGCCGATGGCAGGCGCGCTTGTGAGGCCCGGGGATTCGATGCCCGCGGCTTCAAAGAAGTTCGGCGCGCTTTCCTCCAAAATGAAGTCGCCTCTGTCCGCGCAGGCGCGCAGGCCGGAGAACGATGTGATGATCTGTCGGCTCGGCACGTTTTTCACGCTCATACCGGCTTTTTCCAAAACGAATGCAAGGCCGCTCTGCGTTGTGGCCGTGTCCTCGCGGCCTTCGATATTCTCGGCGGTGGGGCCGAGCAGCAGATTGCCGTGCACGGTGGGTGTGACAAGAATGCCCTTGCCGAGCTTTGTCGGCAGCTGGAAGATGGTTTTATCAACCAAATTGCCCGCGTTTTTGTCGCACAGGCAGTATTCGCCGCGGCGCGGGGTGATGGTGAACGCGTGCGGCAGCAGCATATCGTGAATTTCATCGGCGTGCACACCCGCCGCGTTGATGACGGCGCGCGTTTCGATCTCGCCCTGTTCGGTTTCGAGAATATAGAGGTCGTTTTCGCAGCGGATATTCTGCACGCCGCACTCAAATTTGAATTCAACACCGTTTTTCTCGGCGTTTTCGGCAAAGCCCAAGGTCAATTCAAACGGGCATACGATGCCGGAGGACGGACAGAACAGCGCCGCGACGACCGTGTCGCTGAGCGCAGGCTCCATTTCTCTCGCTTCGTCGCCGGTAAGAATTTTGAGGTTTTCTACTCCGTTTGTCACACCGCGCTCATAAAGCTCCTTTAACGCAGGCATGTCGTTTTCGTCAAAGCACAGCACGAACGCGCCGTTTCTGCGGAACGGAACATCCAGTTCTTCCGCGACCTGCGTCATCATGCGGTTGCCGAGGACGTTCATCTTGGCTTTCAGCGAGCCCGTTTTGGCATCAAAGCCGCCGTGCACGATGGCGCTGTTCGCCTTTGAGGTGCCGGTGCAGACGTCTTCGCCCTTTTCCAGTACGCATATTTCTGCCTGATACCGCGAAAGCTCACGGGCGATGGCGCTGCCCGTAACGCCCGCGCCGATCACGACGGCGTCATATCGTTTTTTCTCCATTTTTGTTTCAATCCTTTCAAATACACCAAAAGACCGCTTCAAACGGCTTTTCCCCTATAAATCGCCGACGAAGCTCTTGTTTTTTATTGTATCATACAAAACCGCGCGTTTCAATTAAAATAGTCTGCATAATTTCAACAAAAAAAGCTTGACACAAATGGGAAAATGCTTCAAAATAAAACGGAGGCAGAATGCCCTATATATTTGAAACCATTTTTTCGAAAAGAAAGGACGTTAATATGAATTACCTTTTAGGTGTAGATCTTGGCACCAGCGGCACAAAAACCGTGCTTTTTGACGAAGACGGCAATGTAGTCGCGAGCAAAACGGTAGAATACCCGCTGTATCAGGAAAAAAACGGCTGGGCAGAGCAGGAGCCGCTCGATTGGTGGAATGCGGCGGCGGATACCATTCACGCCGTGATCACCGAAAGCGGCGTCGATAACAAAGACATCAGGGGACTCGGCATTTCCGGCCAGATGCACGGCCTTGTCATGCTGGATAAGGACGGCAACGTGCTGCGCCGCTCCATCATCTGGTGCGACCAGCGCACGGCAAAGGAGTGCGAGGAGATCACCGCACGCGTCGGCGCAGAGCGCCTGATTGAGATTACCGCAAACCCGGCTTTGACGGGCTTTACGGCATCTAAAATCCTTTGGGTGCGCAACAACCAGCCGGAAATTTATGCAAAGTGCGCGCACATTCTGCTGCCGAAGGACTACGTGCGCTACATGCTGACGGGCGACTTTGCAACAGAGGTCTCCGATGCTTCCGGCATGCAGCTTTTAGACGTGCCGAATCGCTGCTGGAGCGACGAAGTGCTTGAAAAGCTTGATATTGACAAGGCACTCTTGCCGAAGGTATACGAATCCCCGGAAGTGACGGGTGTCATCTCCGAAGAAGCCGCAAAGCGCACCGGCCTTGCGGCGGGCACCATCGTGGTCGGCGGCGCGGGCGATAATGCGGCAGCAGCCGTGGGTACCGGCGTTGTGGAGGACGGCAAGGCGTTTACAACCATCGGCACCTCCGGCGTTGTGTTTGCGCACACGGATAATATTTCCATTGATCCGAAGGGCCGCGTGCACACGTTCTGCTGCGCCGTACCGGGCGCATGGCACGTGATGGGCGTGACGCAGGGCGCGGGTCTGTCCCTTAAGTGGTTCCGCGATAACTTCTGCGGCGCGGAAAAAGAGACCGCAGCCGGCATGGGCGTAGACCCGTATTATCTGATGGATCAGCAGGCGGCGCGTTCGCCGATCGGCTGCAACCGTCTGCTTTATCTGCCGTATCTCATGGGCGAGCGCACTCCGCACCTTGACCCGGACTGCCGCGGCGCGTTCATTGGTCTTTCCGCCATGCACACGAAGTACGACATGCTCCGCGCCGTGATGGAGGGCGTAACATACTCCCAGCGCGACAGCGTGGAGGTGCTGAAAACCATGGGCGTTTCCATTGACGGCATGCTCGCCTGCGGCGGCGGCGGTTCCTCGAAGCTGTGGCGTCAGATGCTTGCCGATACGTATAACTGCGCCGTGCGCACGGTCGTTTCCAAGGAAGGCCCGGCGCTGGGCGTTGCCATCCTCGCCGGTGTGGGCGCAGGGCTGTACCCATCCGTGCAGGAGGGCTGCCGCCGCGTTATTCGCCTCAACGCCCCGCAGGAGCCGATTGAGGAAAACGTGCCGAAGTACGAGGCGTTCTACCGTATGTACACGAAGCTGTACCCGGCGCTGAAGGACTGCTACAAGGAGCTTGCTGCGCTGTGAGCCGCGTGTTTGAAGCGCTGTGCGCCCACCTGAAAACGCATCCCGAAGCCGAAGTGCAGGACGCGGTGAAGTTTTTGTACCAGGCGAGCTTTGGCGGCGGCCACTTTTTGAGCGACCCCGACGGCGCGTATCTATATTTATTAAAGGAAGCGGAGACCGCCAACCTTGATGCACCGTACACGGAAGCCCTCGGCGAGCAGTACGCGCGCATCAACTTGAGCGCGTTACAGGAGCTTTCACCGAAAACACTTTTTGCTATGTTTAAAGCGTCTTCCGAAGACACGCCCACGGACAAAACGGCGTTTTTATCACTTTTGGACGAGCTTGAAAACGCCGATTTGTTTGACAAAGCCGAGAAAACGGCGTTTTTGAAATCGTACCGCGCGGCGGGCTGCCCTGCCGTGCACCACAGCGAAGCGTACCGCCGTGCGTATCACCCGGCGTACCGCGTGGTGAAAAAGGCGTATGCGGATTTTCTGCCGGCATTCATCGCGATCGATAAGTTGACGGCGGAAAAAGCCCCGGTGACGGTTGCAATCGACGGGCTGTGCGGCTCGGGTAAAACGACGTTTGCGGCACTTTTGCAGAGCGTTTACGACTGCAACCTGTTCCACGCCGATGATTTTTACCTGCCGATGCCCATGCGCACGCCGGAGCGCTACGCCACCCCGGGCGGCAATGTGCACTGGGAGCGTATTTTGTCGGATATTCTGGAGAAGATTCCGAAAAACGAGTCGTTTTCCTACCGCGTGTTCGATTGCGGCGTTATGGACCTCGGCGATGCGGTGCAGGTCACGCCGAAGACGCTGAACATTTTAGAGGGCTCGTACTCTACGCACCCGGAGCTCATCGGGCGCTACGATCTCAAAATTTTTCTCAAGACCTCGCCGGAGACACAGAGCGCACGCATTTTAAAACGCAACGGCCCCGCGCGGCACAAGATGTTCGTGGAAAAATGGATCCCGCTCGAGAACCTCTACTTCACTTCCTACCCCGTTGAAAAGCAATGTGACCTTGTTTTTACGACGTAAATTTCAAAAAAGTTTTTTCATATCCGTATGTACCACCGCGTGCATACGGATATTTTTGTGTTTTCAGTTTCTATATTTAGAGAAATTAGTTGAATTTTAACTATATATAGGTTTCTCAAAACTTTTTGAATTTTTTTTGAAAAAAGGCTTGCAATTTCAGAATGGATGTGGTATTATAACAAAGCCGTCAGATGAAACGGCAAACAGAATAGTTGGTGTTGATTACAACGAGGGTCCACCTGTTCCCATACCGAACACAGAAGTTAAGCTCGTTTGTGCTGAAAATACTCGGCTGGCAACGGCCCGGGACGATAGGTTGGCGCCAACACTTAAAGCGGACATCCAATAGGATGTTCGTTTTTTTATGTTTAAAAACAGAAATTCGGCTTGCAGGCGGTTTTATGTGCCGCGCATGCCGAATTCAAAAGATGAAGCCCGCAGTTTTTTGCGGGCTTTTGCTTACTCATTTAACGTGATGGCGTTGCCGTTTGCGGGCGGCTTTTGCGTGGGGTCGGCGTTATCGTTTGCGATGAGCGCCATCTCAAGTTCGTTTGTATCGAGCTCGATGAACGAGACTTTGCCGTCTTCATCGAACTGACATTTGCCGTTAACCGTCATGTTTTCCGTATCGTTCACAGTGACATCGGCCGTAAAGCGCACCACGCGGTCTTTTTCTTCGTAAGGCTCGGTCTTGACGGCGGTCGCCTTCACAGTCTCGTTCATTTCGTCCGCCATAAGCTGCATGGTCAGTACTTCTTCAATGAAGCTCGTAAAGCCTTTTTCGCTGCACAGCGCTTTTTCGTCTTCCCAAGCATTTTTGTACGCCGTAAGGGCGCTTTCTTCGCCGTTTTCCAAAATACTGCCGAAGCGCTGCATAGGCTCACTCGGCGCGTTCAGCATGCTTTCCGCCAACGCGGCCGCAGCTTTTTCCGCATTTTTTGCCGTGCTGCCGCCCGAAGCGCAGGCGGACAAAAGCAGGAGCAAACTAAGGCACAAAGAAAGCATTACGGTCATTCGTTTTTTCATAAAATCATCCGCCTTTCTGAAAATGGTAATATTTTTCTATCTTGATTATAAAGGAAAATGCGCAGCAGCGTCAAGGCGCAAGTTGGCTGAATTTTCCCACCCTGTTTTGTTGTTTCTTCCAATTTAAGGGATATGCCAAAAATCTGCAAAAACACTTGCTTTTTGGCACATCCTATTGTATACTAAATTCGTGTAGATTAGAGTTCACGCGAAGTTTGCGGGAATTTGATTTATACGGATAGATCGGGGCGACCCGATGGGATGCTATACCAAGAAAGGATGTTTTCAGATGGAAATCACAAAGCAGACCACTATGGGCGAAATGCTGGATTATGACCGCGGCATCGCTTATGTGCTGATGCAGTCCGGCATGCACTGCGTAGGCTGCCCGTCCTCCATCCACGAGTCCCTTGAGGACGCATGTGCCGTACACGGCCTGGATGTTGACAAGGTCTTTTCTGCCATTCAGGAATATCTGAACAGCAAGAAGTAATTTTTCTAAGATAAAGATAAGCGCAGAGCGTGGGTTTTCCCCGTGCTCTGCGCTTTCTTTTTGATCGCATAAAGCGTTGCAGAAAAACACCCGCAGGGCGGTTTTTCATGCCGTTCTGCGGGTGTTGGATTAATTTTATCAGAGCGTTACAACAACGTCGCTGAGGTCTGCGTTTACCTTCAGGACAGTGCCGAGCTCATTTTGCTCGACTTCTGCGCCGGAGACGTTCTTCACGTTCTCCACGTTGCGCAGCAGCACGCTGAGGTTCTCTGCCTTGCCGTCGAACTTGAAGGTAATAACGCCGTTCTCGTTCACTGCGGAAACGCTGAGCATATCGTTGCCCTTGCTGTCGCAAACCTTTGCGCTCGCCTTATCGGAAAGCTCGAAAACGTGCAGGGTGAGGTCCTTGCCGTAATCGTAATCCGGCTGCTGGTTGTTCGCGCCGATGGCAACGATGGAGTTTTCTCTCGCAAAGAGCGGCAGAGAGAAGAAATCGTAGTTCTCGCGCAGCCAGTGACCGCCCTCGCGCTTTTCGTTCGAGAGCAGGTGCGTCCACTTGCCCTCCGGCAGGTAGTACGTGACGTCGCCTTCCTTCGTGAAGACCGGCGCGACCATCAGGCTGTCGCCGAGCATATACTGGCGGTCGAGGTCTTCGCACGGGATGTCATCCGGGAATTCCAGAACCATGGCGCGCATGGTCGGCACGCCCGTTTTATGTGTATTGACCGCAGTGGAGAACATGTACGGCATCAGGGTGCACTTGAGCTCGGAGAATTTGCGGACAACGGCTACGGATTCCTCGCCGTTCTCTTCACCCTCCTTGCTGAACAGCCACGGCACACGGTAGGAATCGGAGCCGTGCAGTCTGGAATGCGTGGAGAGCAGGCCGAACGCCGCCCAGCGCTTGTAAACGTCCGCCGGAGCCTTGCCCTCGAAACCGCTCATGTCGTGGCTCCAGAAGCCGAAGCCGGAAAGGCACAGGGAAAGGCCGCCGCGCAGGGATTCGGACATGGAGGAGTAGTTCGACGAGCAGTCGCCGCCCCAGTGTACCGGGAACTTCTGTCCGCCGACCGTGGCGCTTCTTGCAAAGAGGCATGCCTCGTTCTTGCCCTTGTACTCTTCAAGCACTTCCCAAACGCACTTATTGTAAAGGTAGGTGTAATAGTTGTGCATACGGAGCGGATCGCTGCCGTCGTAGTAGACAACATCGGTCGGGATTCTCTCACCGAAGTCGGTCTTGAAGCAATCGACGCCCTGGTCGAGCAGGTGGCGCAGCTTGGACTGATACCACTTCCATGCACCCGGGTTCGTGAAGTCCACGATACCCATGCCGGCCTGCCACAGATCCCACTGCCAAACGTCGCCGTTCGGCTTTTTGAGAAGGTAGCCAAGCTCCTTCGCTTCCTTAAACAACGGAGACTTCTGGCCGATATAGGTGTTGATCCAAACGCAGATCTTGAGGTTGTTTTCGTGCTTCATCACCTGCAGCTGGTGCTCGATATCCGGGAACATGGCCCGATCCCAGTCGAAGTTGCACCATTCGTTTTCCTTCATCCAGTAGCAATCGAAGTGGAACACGTGCAGCGGAATGTGGCGCTCTTTCATGCCGTTTACGAAGCCCATGACGGTCTCTTCGTCGTACTTCGTTGTGAAGGAGGAGGTGAGCCACAGGCCGAATGTCCATGCCGGCGGCAGTGCGGGCTTGCCGGAAAGCGTGGTGTAGTTTTCAAGCACGTTTTTCATGCTGTCGCCGCCAACGACCATGAAGTCGAGCTTTTCGCCCGGCACGGAGAACTGTACGCGCGTGACATGCTCGGAGCAGATCTCATAGGAGACCGGGCCCGGGTCGTTCACGAGCACGCCGTAGTTGCGGTTCGTGATGTAGAACGGAATGCTCTTGTAAGAAATTTCGGTGCAGGTGCCGCCGTCTTCGTTCCAGGTCTCCACGGTCTGGCCGTTCTTCACATACGGGGTGAAGCGCTCGCCGAGGCCGTAGACCTTTTCGCCGATGTCAAGGTTCATCTGGGCGCGCATGTAGTTGCCGTCCGGGGTGGAGATGGTGCTGATCATCGCGTTGCCGAAGCGGTTGCCGATGCTTGTCAGCTTCTTGTCCTTATAGTAGTAATCAAAGCTGCACGGGTTCTTGCCGATGACGAGCTTTGTGTTGCCGCTCTTGATCGTCACGGTCGTTTCGGTGTTCTCGACCTCCAGTGCGCAGTGTGCGTCGTTCAGCTCGAACGCCGGCATTTTCTGGTTGCTGCCCATAAAGTGGTACGCTTCCGTGCGGATGATATCCGGCTGCGGAGAGGAAATGTACATTTCCAGAAGCGGGCCGCCCATGGCGCGCATGTCTGCGTGGTACGGCACGGTGTAGAGGTAAACGCGATCGTTTTCTACCTTGACTTCGCGAACCTGCACGGCGTCCGTGTTCGTCACGCCGGGAAGGTTCATCCAGTAGCCTTTCGTAAATTTCATATTCAGCTCACTGCCTTTCAAAAAAATTCAAAAATTCCGTTATTGGCACTTGCGCTTTTCGCGCGCCTGCTCTATCATAAGTATAAGCGATATGCTTTGGAAAGTCTACCGCTAATTTGTCCGCTTTTATAACAATCCTGACCACTGAGCCTAAAAAGGAGGTGCGTTTTACGGACAAAAATCAATTTGACCGCATGCGGGAGGCCCGCCGCCACGGCGACGCGCTGATGCCCGTGATGAACTACTGCATTCGACGCGAAGACCGCTTTCACGCGCTTGATTGTCACTGGCACAGCGAAATGGAGCTTTTCCGTGTGATGCAGGGCACGCTGACCGTGCAGTGCGGCACCGATCTGTTTGAGGCCCACGCCGGAGACATTGTGTTTTTCAACAGCGGAGAGCTGCACGCCGCCGTGCCGGTGGAAGCCGGCGAGGAGCTTTACTTTGAAGCCATCGTGTTCAGCCCCGATTTGCTGTGCAGCACCGCAAATGACATCATTCGCGTAAAGTACATACAGCCCGTTTTGGACGGCGAGCTGACCGTGCCGCGGCTGATCAGAGCCGGAACAAATTTGCACGAAAGCGTTTCCGCCGCGTTCCAGACCGCGTACACAATGCTGGAAAACCGCCCGCCGTTTTTTGAGTTTCCCGTAAAAGCCGCCATGCTTTCGGCGTTCGGCGCACTGGTGCAAAACGGCGTGTCGGCGCGCATCAGCGCTTCTAAGCGCGCCGCAGCGGACAGCATCAAGGCCGCCATTGCGTTTATACAGGAAAATTACCGGTCTGCCGTCTCCGTACAGCAGCTTGCGCACGCCGCCGGCATGAGCGAGGGACATTTCTGCCGCGTGTTCAAACAGTATACACTGAAAACGCCGGTGCAATTCATCAACGGCGTGCGTTTAAGCCACGCGCTGGAGCTGCTCACCGCCACAAATCTGCGCGTGCTCGACATTGCCATGGACTGTGGCTTTAACTCCATGAGCTATTTCATCGAAGTATTCCGCACCGAATACGACGCTACGCCTTTGCAGTACCGCAAAAAGCTGGAAGAAATCAAGGTGCCGAAATAAACTTAAAAAGTAAAGTAGAGGGTAAAAATGATTTGGGGAATTTTGATCGTACTGATTGTTGTATGTCTGGGCTTTCTGGCGTGGCTTTTCTGCATTGCGCCGGCTTCGCCGCGCGGCGATTTTGCCGAGATGAAAAAATATGACTATGCCCACCGCGGCCTGCACGAAAAAGATCTTTCCGTGCCGGAAAACTCCATGGCAGGCTTTAAGGCGGCTGTGGAAGCGGGCTACGGCATAGAGTTTGACCTGCAGCTGACAAAGGACAAGAAGGTCGTTGTGCACCACGACCGCAGCTTAAAGCGCGTCTGCGGCGCGGATGTTTCCATCGGCGACCTGACGTATAAGGAATTACAGCAGTACCGTTTGCAGAACACCGAGGAGCGCGTACCGCTTTTCAGCGACGTGCTGGCGCTTGTGGACGGCAGAACGCCGCTCATCATTGAACTGAAGCACTACGACGATGCCGATCTGCTGTGCCCGCTCGTGTGGGAGCTGCTGCGCAACTATAAAGGCCCGTACTGCGTAGAATCATTTGACCCGTACATTGTGCGGTGGTTCAGGAAGAACCACCCGTATGTGCTGCGCGGTCAGCTGATGGGTCACTTTGAAGGCAAGGACGAGGAGTGCAAGGGCTTTTTCCGCGCGCTGTTCTGGAGAAACTTGTGGACGAATGTCCTCACCCGCCCGCACTTTGAAGCGTATGACGTGCATTTCAGGAACAACATCAGCCACCGCATTGCCTGCGACAAAATGAAGATGCAGGAAGTGAATTGGACGCTGCGCACGGCAGAGGAGTACAAAGTATGCAAAAACGCCGGCGCCCTGTGCATTTTTGAGTTCATCCGCCCGGAGATTACAGACGAAGACGAATAATAACCCCGTTTTTCCTGTTGATTTTTTCCGCGCGATGCGCTACAATAGCCGTGTATGAGTTGTACATACAAATCGTTTGCGCCGTTTTTTCGGCACAAAACACATACACACCCGTTTATTTACAGGAGGAATCACTTTATGAACAACATTCCCCAGGTCAAGGTTGGCATTGTTGCCGTCAGCCGTGACTGCTTCCCGGAATCCCTTTCTGTCAACCGCAGAAAGGCACTGATCGACGCTTACACAAAGAAGTTCGGTGCTACCGAAATTTATGAGTGCCCCGTATGTATCGTGGAGAGCGAAATCCACATGGTACAGGCGCTTGAAGACGTAAAGAACGCAGGCTGCAACGCGCTTGTCGTTTACCTTGGCAACTTCGGTCCGGAAATTTCCGAGACGCTGCTTGCAAAGCACTTTGACGGCCCCGTTATGTTCTGTGCGGCCGCGGAAGAATCCGCAGAAGACCTCATGGACGGCCGCGGCGACGCATATTGCGGCATGCTGAACGCCAGCTACAACCTGAAGCTGCGCAATGTAAAGGTTTACATTCCGGAATACCCGGTCGGCACCGCTGACGAGTGCGCGGACATGATTCACGAGTTCATGCCGATTGCAAGAACGATCATCGGCCTGAAGAGCCTCAAGATCATCAGCTTCGGCCCGCGCCCGCTGAACTTCCTCGCCTGCAACGCGCCCATTAAACCGCTTTACGACCTCGGTGTTGAGATTGAAGAAAACTCCGAGCTCGACCTCTTTGAGGCGTTCAATAAGCACGAGGGCGACCCGCGTATCCCGAAGGTCGTCGAAGACATGGAAAAAGAGCTCGGCAAGGGCAACATGAAGCCCGAGATTCTGCCGAAGCTCGCACAGTATGAGATCACCCTGCTCGACTGGGTAGAGGATCACCGCGGCTACCGCGAGTATGTCGCCATTGCAGGCAAGTGCTGGCCGGCATTCCAGACGCAGTTCGGCTTTGTTCCGTGCTATGTCAACAGCCGCCTCACCGGCATGGGCATCCCGGTTTCCTGCGAAGTGGACATCTACGGCGCGCTTTCCGAGTTCATCGGCACCTGCGTCAGCCTCGATGCCGTCACGCTGCTCGACATCAACAACACCGTCCCGGCAGACCTCTACAACAGCGACATCAAGGGCAAGACCACGTACACGCAGAAGGATACCTTCATGGGCTTCCACTGCGGCAACACCTGCTCCAAGAAGCTGGCGTTCTGCTCCATGAAGTACCAGAAGATTATGGCGCGCTCCCTGCCGATTGAGGTTACGCAGGGCACGCTCGAAGGCGACATTGCCCCGGGCGACATCACGTTCTTCCGTCTCCAGAGCACGGCCGACACCCAGCTGCGCGCATACGTTGCAGAGGGTGAAGTGCTGAACGTACCGTCCCACTCCTTCGGTTCCATCGGTGTATTCGCCATCCCGGAAATGGGCCGCTTCTACCGCCATGTGCTCATCGAAAAGAACTTCCCGCACCACGGCGCAGTGGCGTTCGGTCACTACGGCAAGGCGCTGTTTGAGGTCTTCAAGTACCTCGGCGTAGCAGACATCGGCTACAACCAGCCGAAGTCCCTGCCCTATCCGTCCGAGAACCCGTTTAATAAGTAATTTTTCGTAAAGAAAGGCAGTCTGCATGTGCATGCAGGCTGCCTTTCTTGTTCTAATTTTGATGTCTTTGATATGTCACGCCTTTATCGGTGATCATATAATCCGTCATGCCGATATAAAATTCTGTTTCCGATGTCCATTTAATGTAAATGTGCTGCTCGTCGGTGAGTGCGTTGATATACTCGCGCGTGTTCGTTTTGTTATCAATCAAATACACGTCCGCGTCGTACCCGCTGTACGGGTCTTTTCGGTTTCCACGCACCTCGACCGTGTAGTTCTCATTCGGGGAGTCGCTATGCCGGAGCAGGGTATCTAAATCATTTTGCTGCACAAAGGTGCCAAACAGCGTGATGCCGATGGAAAGGACGATCACGCTGACGGCCGACCCTGCAGACACGACCGTGCAGCTGTGGCTTTTCGTCTCATCGCTTTTCTGCACGATATAAGACGTCAGCACGGCATAATACAGCACATTTACAAACAGCGCAATATAAAGGACGAACACAAAATTCGTGACAAGCTGCGGAAGAACCGTTCCAGCCGCAGAATAAAACCGATACAGCGGGATATTCGCAAAAAGCATTGCTAAAACCAAAACAAGTTTTCCGAAAGACGGGATTTTTTGAAACAGCGAATACACCGGGTTTTTACGCGTTTTTCGGGTCTTTTCCATAGTGTGTCACCTTTTTTGTTTTTCCAAAACTTGCTTTACTCGCTTTTCAGGAAACTCCTGCGACTGGGCTTTCTACGCCAAAAAAGCGTCCGGTGGATGTTTAAGTTCGTAAAAATGCTTTATTCCGCCGCGGAGGACATTTCTTCCTTCAAAAACTGCGAATAGTAGATTTTGCCGCCGAGGGTGCCGGTTTTCAGATTTATGATTTCCAGCGTCTGGCCGCTCGTCGTCGCCGTCACCACGTATAAATAGCCCTTGTAGAGCAAAAGGCCCTGCGTGGTGTCGCTGAAATAAAAATTCGGGATGCTTTCCGGCAGCGTATATGTGTAGTTTTCACCGCTTTCGGCAGGCTCTGCGTTTTCAAGCGCCGAGGTGTTCATCGTCAGCACATTTTCATTTACGTTGTACGTGCCGATGACTTCGGTCTGCGCTTTGCCGTCGGTGATTTCAAGAGACATCACCGTGCAGCCCTCTGCGGGGCGCTCCGGGAACTCCAGCATGGCGTTTTCGCCGCGCTGCACTGTGAGGGTAACAACGCAGACAATGAGAATAACCGCGATCAAAATTGCGCCGAATGCTTTTTTCATACACAAATCCTCTGTATTTTTAGATTTTAGCCGAACGCCAACGTGCCGTTAATATCGTATAATACGGCGCAAAGGTCGATGGCCCTTGTGCGGTAATAGACCATGATGCTCTCCGCCACAGTGATGGCCCTAAGGGGGTCATCCTCCGATACGGAATCGCGGATGTCCTGCAAAGCGGTGCTTTGCTCGTTCACCCAGTGGGACTGCTCCTCTTTGACGGTTTCGACCGTTTTATCGTCGCCATACTCCAAAATCTGCGTGTAGACGGAATCAATCTGCTCTTTCCAGCTGTCGGAAGCCGTGTTGCACGCAGTAATCATGCCCGCAACAGAGCCCGCCGTTTCCATATCGTCCGCATACTGCGTATCGATGGGGTTGTTTTCAAACGCGGCGCGGAATTCCTCGCTGCCCGTTTCCGGTACCGGCAAGGTGCTTGTGTGGCGATTTTCGCCCGTTTCGGAGGACGTGTTGCCTTCGGGCGCAGGGGTGGGTTCTTCTTCGGGGGCCGCTGTTGCTTCCGGCGCAGGAGTGATCTCCGGCGCAGGGGTCGCTTCTGCCGTGGCGGAAGACGTATTTTTATTGCCGCCCGAGCAGGCGGTCATGGTGAGCAGCATCGCGGCGCAGCAAACGGCGCACAGCAAACGAATGCAGGTTTTCATGTTCATGTTCCTTTCAAAAATGGGATATGGCACGCGGCACCGCCGCGAGAAATTTTTGGTTCTGATAAAATGTACCACATTCGCGGGATTTATGCAAGAGAATCCCGCCCGTGCCTTGCGAAATTAAGAAAATGTTTATATAATAGTAGGGTAATATCCCCGAGAAAATCAAGCAGTTTTTATCATAAAGAGAAAGGAACGACAGTTTATGAAGCTCTTTGAAAAAACACTGACAAGCGAAACAAAGTTTGAGGGCCGCATCATCAAGGTGCTGCGCGACACCGTGGAGCTGGAAAACGGCAAAACGAGTGCAAGAGAGGTTGTGTGCCACAACGGCGGCGTGTGCGTGGCGGCGCTGACCGAACAAAACGAAGTGCTGCTTGTGCGCCAATTCCGTTATCCGTACAAGGAAGTGCTGCTGGAGCTGCCCGCCGGCAAACTGGAAAAGGGTGAAGACCCGTTTGAGGCCGTAAAGCGCGAGCAGATGGAGGAAACCGGCACCACGGGCGAAAACTACATTTCGCTCGGCAATCTGTACCCCTCTCCCGGCTACTGCGGCGAGATCATCCGCATCTGGGCGTGCCGTGTGGCCCAAAAAGGCGAAATGCACTTAGACGAGGATGAGTTCCTTGAAGTGGAGCGCATTCCGCTCGACAAAGCCGTTGAAATGGTGTTAAACAATGAAATCCCCGATTCCAAAACGCAGGTGGGCATTTTGAAGACCGCCGCGCTCGTAAAGGCCGGCAAGCTTTAAGAGGCGCGCATGAGAAGAACATTCATCACGCGACTACCGAACAAGGCCGGTGCGTTTTTGAAGGCTACGCGCATTGTGGCGCAGTCCGGCGCGAACATCACGCGCGTCAGCTACAATAAAGCCGTTGACCTGCACGTGCTGTTTTTGGAGGTCAGCGGCTCGCAGGCGCAGCTTGATACCATCGCTGTGCGTTTAAACGACGTAGGCTACATTTTAAACGAGGATAACCCCGGCAGAACGATTTTGCTGGAATTCCACCTGCCGAACGTACCGAGCGCCGTGCTGCCCGTTTTGGAGCTCATCGACAGCTTTAATTTTAACATCACGTACATGAGCGGGCAGGAAAACGACACCGACCATCAGGATTTAAAGGTCGGCATTTATATTCAGGATCCCGCACAGACGAAAGCTTTTTTAGACCGCGCCGCAAAGCTGTGCGAAATGCGTGTTTTAAACTACGACAAAAGCCAAAAGGTGCTCGACAACACGGTGTTTTACCTTTCGTTTGCGCACCAGCTGGCTTCTACCCTGCACCTGCCGCAGGAAGATATGGACGCGCTCATTGCAGACTCCAACCTTTTGATGCAGCACCTTGACGAAAACGGCGAAGCGCCGCACAAGACGTTTTCGTACATCGGCAAAATCGCCGAAATGCTGCACAGCTTTAAGGGCGAAAACTTCCGCGCGCGCATTTCGCAGCGCAGTCTGTTCGGCGGGTTTACAATGCACATCATCGAGCCGCCGTGCGGGGGCAACACGTATATTCTGGAGAAAAACCGCAAGCTGCTGTTCATCGACTGCGGCTTCCCATGCTACAAGGACGAGATGCTGAAGATTTTTCGCAGCCTGTTCCCGAACTTTGACAATATGGAGCGCACGCTTATCGTCACGCATGCGGACATCGACCATTGCGGCCTGCACGACCTGTTCGACACATTCTATGTGAACGAGGAAACGCGGCTGAATTTCGCCTTGCAGAACAACGGTCTGCCCGATCTGCGCGAGCAGAACCGCATTTGTGCGCCGTATAACCGCATCTGCAAGCTGATGACGGGCTACACGCCACCCGATATGCACACGCTGCGCGTTATTGAGCACACAGAGCCTGCAAGCGACGCACCCGTCTCCCCGCGCGGCACGCTGGAGTTTGAGGGCCTTACCCTGCGCGTTTTCGACGGCAACGGCGGGCACTTTAAGGGCGAGATCGTGCTTGTGGATGACGCGCACCGCATTGTTTTCAGCGGCGACATCATGGTGAACATCAAGGGCTTTTCAAAAGAGCAGTATGATTTTAACCTGCTTGCACCGTATTTAATGACCACCGTGAACCTCGATTCCCGCCGCGCCGCCGCGGAGCGCAAATATTTGCAGAGCCTGTTCCCGACGGACGTGTACACCTACTGCTGCGGTCACGGCGCCATTATGGATCCGAACGCGTAATTGAAAAATTGCAAAAAGAGCGCCGGTCTTCTGACCAACGCTCTTTTTTATTGCCCGGAAAATTACTCTTCCGTGGTTTCTTCTGTTTCTTCTGCGGGTTCATCGTCACGGATGACGTCTTCCGCTTCCGTTACGGGCTCATCTTCGCCCTCTTCGGCGGTGCCGTCGTCTTCTACGGCGCTGATTTCTTCCTCGTCGTCATGCGGGGCGCGGGCCATAGTGATAACCTTGCTGCCCTCGTTGACCTTCATCACGCGAACACCCTTGCTGGGACGTGCACAGATGCGAATGGAACCGGCTTCGATACGGATAATCACACCGTCATCTGCGATGAGAATGATGTCGTCATTGAGATCAACGACCTTAATGGCCGCGACATTGCCGTATTTTTCAACGTGGTAGTTGAGGATACCCATGCCGCCGCGATGCTGCAGGCGGTAATCCTCGGGGTTCGAGAGGCGGCCGTAGCCGGTCTCGGAAACCGTAAGCACGAGACCGTTTTCGCGCAGGACGCTCATGCCGACCACAACGTCACCCTCTGCAAGACGGATGGCGCGCACGCCGCGGGCCTGACGGCCCATTTCGCGCACGTCGGCCTCGTGGAAACGAATGGCCTTGCCGAAGCGCGTTGCAACGAGCAGATCATCGCTGCCGCTCGTCAGGCGCACCCAGCTGAGCTCGTCATCCTCGGCGAGATCGAGTGCGATAAGACCGTTTTTGCGCACATTGCGGAACGCAGAGAGCGCAACGCGCTTGATGACGGCGTTCTTTGTGACCATGGTGAGGAAGTGGTCTTCCTCCTCGGACTTTGTGACGCGCAGCATAGAGGTGATGCGCTCCTCGGGCTCAAGCGGCAGCAGATTTGTGATGTTCATGCCGCGGCTTGTGCGGGAGCCCTCCGGAATCTCGTAGCACTTTAAGCGGTACACGCGCCCTCTGTCGGAGAAGAACAGTACGAAGTCATGCGAATTTGCAATGAACAGCTCGCTCGCAACGTCTTCTTCGCGGCGGCTCATGCCGGAGATGCCGCGTCCGCCGCGGCGCTGTGTGCGGTACGTGTCGAGCGTCTGGCGCTTTACGTAGCCGAAGTTCGTCAGTGTCAAGACGCAGTCTTCCTCCGGGATGAGGTCTTCCACGTCCATTTCGCCGGAAATGGCGGCGATCTCCGTGCGGCGCTCGTCGCTGAAGCGCTTCTTCATCTCCATGGCTTCATCCTTGATGATGCCGTAGCGGCGCGCTTCGCTTGCGATGATGTCGAGGAAATCCGCAATCTTCAGGCGCAGTGCGGCAAGCTCTTCCTCGAGCTTTGTTCTCTCAAGGCCGGTCAGCTGGCCAAGGCGCATCTGCACGATGGCCTGTGCCTGCACATCGTCAAGGCCGAAGCGCTCCATGAGGGCGACTTTGCCTTCCGGGATAGACTTGGAATTTCTCAAGATGGCGATGACTTCATCGATGAAGTCGAGCGCGATCATGAGGCCTTCCAGAATGTGGGCGCGCTCCTGCGCCTTTTTAAGGTCGAACTGCGTGCGGCGCAGCACAACTTCACTCTGGAACTTGATGTATTCCTGCAGAATATCGCGCAGGGTGAGCAGCTTCGGCTGACCGTCTACAATGGCCAGCATAATGACGCCGAACGTGATCTGCATCTGCGTAAGCGAATACAGGTGGTTCAAAACGAGCTGCGGGGAAGCTTCGCGCTTGATGTCGATGGCAATGTGCATACCGTTGCGGTCGGAATGATCGTCGATATTGGAGATGCCGTCGATGCGCTTATCCTTGACAAGCTCTGCGATGTTTTCGATGAGTCTTGCTTTGTTGACCTGATACGGCAGCTCGGTGACGACGATCTGGTAGCGGCCGTTCGGCTTTTCCACGATCTCTGCGCGGGCACGCACGTAAATTCTGCCGCGGCCGGTGCCGTATGCGGCGCGGATACCGCTGCGGCCCATAATGATGCCGCCGGTCGGGAAATCCGGCCCTTTAATGTACTGCATGAGGCCGTCAAGGTCGATATCGGGGTTATCCACCATAGCGCACACGCCATCAAGCACTTCGCCCATGTTGTGCGGCGGAATGTTCGTCGCCATACCGACGGCGATACCGGTGGAACCGTTTACGAGGATATTCGGGAAATGAGAGGGCAGCACGTTCGGCTCTTTCAAACGGTCGTCGTAGTTCGGGGAGAAATCGACCGTGTCCTTCTCAATATCCTTCAGCATTTCCACAGAAAGCTTACTCATGCGGGCTTCCGTGTAACGGTATGCAGCAGGCGGATCGCCGTCTACGGAACCGAAGTTGCCGTGGCCGTCAATGAGCATATAGCGCATGGAAAAATCCTGCGCAAGACGCACCAGCGCGTCATAAACCGAAGCATCGCCGTGCGGATGGTAGCGGCCCAGTACGGAACCGACGGTATCCGCGCACTTTCTGTAAGCCTTTTCCGGCCACAGAGCGTTTTCATACATGGTGTAGAGAATACGACGGTGGACCGGCTTTAAGCCGTCGCGCACGTCCGGCAGCGCACGCTGCACGATAACGGACATGGAGTAATCGAGGAACGACGTCTCCATGATCTCTCTGAGGTCCACCTGTATGAGGTTTTCCTTCTTTTCTTCCATATTATCCATTGCTTGCTGATCCTTTCGCGCTTAAATGTCCAGATTCTTTACGTACTTTGCGTTGCGCTCAATGAACTCGCGGCGCGGCTCTACCTTATCACCCATCAAAATGGTGAAGATTTCGTCCGCCTGTGCGGCATCGCTCGGCGTGACCTGCAGCATGACGCGGGTCTCCGGGTTCATGGTCGTCTCCCAAAGCTGCTCGGAGTCCATTTCACCAAGGCCTTTGTAGCGCTGAATATCGTAGCCGCTCTGCAGCTGCGTCATGATCTCGTCGCGCTCGTTATCGGAATACGCGTAATAGTGGCGCTTATTCTTCGTGATGCGGAACAACGGCGGCTGTGCGATGTACACGTGTCCCTCTTCGACAAGCGGGCGCATATAGCGGTAGAAGAACGTCAAAAGCAAAGTGCGGATGTGCGAACCGTCGACATCGGCATCGGCCATGATGATGACGCGGCCGTAACGGAGCTTATTCAAATCGAACTCTTCGCCGATGCCCGTACCGAGCGCCGTAATGACCGGCATGAGCTTATCGTTGCCGTAAACGCGGTCTAAGCGTGCCTTCTCAACGTTCAGCATTTTACCCCACAAGGGGAGGATCGCCTGAAATTTGCGGTCTCTGCCGCCCTTTGCGGAGCCGCCTGCGGAATCGCCCTCGACGATGTAAATTTCGGTCTCTTCCGGGTTGCGGGACTGGCAGTCTGCGAGCTTGCCGGGCAGTGTTGCGTTTTCAAGCGCAGATTTGCGGCGCACAAGGTCTCTTGCCTTTCTCGCCGCTTCTCTTGCGCGGGAGGCCGCCATGGCTTTGTCGAAAATGGCGCGTGCCACGGCGGGGTTCTCTTCAAGGAACGTCATCAGCTTGTCGCTCATCAGATTGCTGACAAGGCCGCTGATTTCCGTATTGCCGAGCTTGCCCTTCGTCTGGCCCTCGAACTGTGCCTCCTTCACCTTTACGCTGATGACGCACGTGAGGCCCTCGCGTACATCCTCGCCGGAAAGGTTTTTATCGGCTTCCTTTAAGATGTTGTACTTTCTTGCGTAATCGTTCATCACGCGCGTTAAGGCGCGCTTGAAGCCGTCTTCGTGCGTACCGCCGTCCACCGTGTGAATGTTGTTTGCAAAGGACAAAATCAGCTCGTTAAAGCTGTCCGTATACTGCATGGCGATTTCGCAGGTAGAGTTGTTGTCCGGCGCGGTCGCGGAGAAATAAATTACATCCGGGTGGATGACCTCCACTGCTTTTTTGCGGTTCAAGTACTCCACAAAGCTTGCTACGCCGCCCTCGTAGTGAAAACGGTCGCTTTTGATGTTCTCCGGGTCACGCTCATCGGTGAGGATGATGTTGACGCCGGCGTTCAAAAATGCCTGCTCGCGCAGACGCGTTTCGAGCGTGGCAAAATCATAAACGGTGGTTTCTTTGAATATCTCGGGGTCAGCCTTAAACGTAACCATGGTACCTGTCTGCTCCGGGTTTTCGATGGGGCCGAGATCCTGCAGGTCATATTCCGCGTTGCCGCGTGAGAAGCGCTGGCGGTACAGGTGACCGCCCTGGCGCACCTCGACCTCCAGCCACGAGGAAAGCGCATTGACGACGGAAGCGCCAACGCCGTGCAGACCGCCGGAAACCTTATAGCTGCCGCCGCCGAATTTGCCGCCGGCGTGCAAAATGGTGTACACAACCGTCACAGCCGGCAGCCCCGTCTGGTGCTGCACGCCGACCGGCACGCCGCGGCCGTTATCCTGTACGCAGATGATGTCGCCGGGCAGGATGCGCACATCGATGCGGTCGCAATAGCCTGCAAGCGCTTCATCGATGGCGTTATCTACGATTTCGTAAACAAGGTGGTGCAGGCCGCGCGGACCGGTAGAGCCGATGTACATGCCCGGGCGCTTGCGGACGGCTTCCAGACCTTCAAGGACCTGTATTTGATCCGAATCGTAATTCGTATCCACATGCGTCATTTCGTTAATATCCATATTAACTCTCATTTTCCTTTCTTCGGCACGAAAACGCCGAATGTGTTTTTGTGCCTTTGAAATAAAAGACATTCATTCGTTATCTATTCAAAGAGAAACGCCGCCTGTTTCATTTGTACAGTTCCGCAGGCGGTTATCTTTATATAATAGTATAGTACAAAACGGTAAAATTTACAAGGTCATTTTTGAAAAATGTCGGCTGAAAGCTTAGATTTTCTGCGGTTTTTTGTGCATAAACATACAAAAGCATGTATATTTGAAAATGCACACCGCTTTCCCCTATTTCCTGCGGTTTTTCGGTCGGTAAGAACGCAAAAAGAGCCGCCCGCAAATTACAATTCGGCAGCTCTTTTCCGTGTGGATTTTCTGTTTTTCAGGGCTTTGCCCCGAGGCTCTATAAGCTTTCTGAAGAAAGTTTAATCAAAGACCTTTACATTTTATTTGCCGTCAGAATTCAGACGCGTCGGTTCACTCTGCGCTCCGGCTCGTTATTTTCTCTGTATCTGCCCGTATTCATCTCCGTAAACGTATCGTCACGGCTCGGAGCACGTCTTTCCGGTTCCGCATTGCGCTGCGGAGCCTGTCGCGGGGCTTCGCGTTGTACTCTGCGGATGACAGGGCGCTTTAAATACACCGTGAAAAGGCTTAAAAAGAAGAAAATCGCAAACGGGATGAAAATTTGCAGGCAAGTGAACAGCTTGATGTCATCCAAAACGAATTTATGGAAGAAATAGATGCACACGCCGGCGCAGATAGCCAGCACGGCAAACACATACACGAGCGGAGAAAGATAGATATTGGAAATACCGCCGCAGCGCGGGCATTTATACTCGCCCTCACGCTTCAATCTCCACGTGCGAACAAGGTTGACATGCTTTTTGCAATACGGACAGGTAGGAATGCCGAAATACTGCATAAATGAAGATCCTTTCTGTTACAGTCCCTTGGCGTGCGGTCTCAGCGCAATGCCGCCGATCTCCGCGCGGGAGCGTTTTAAAAGCGTGGCCGGAGCAATCTGCGTGATATACACGCGCTCGCCGCCGATATAGTCTCTGCAAACCACAATGGAACGCGGCAGGTCATAGCACACGTCTTCCACAAGGTTCTCTTTTTGGGCGCGCTTCAAAAAATCGCGCGTTGCGCCGGAGACCGTGGTGTTTTCCATATCGAAAATGCCCACGACGTCTTCTTCGCGCACTACAACGCCCATACCAAGGTGAATATACATACCATGCTCCTTATCATACCACAGGTTTACTCGCTTTCGCAAGTCGGCGTTTCGTTTTCCGCGTGCACTTCCCCTGCTTTTTCGTCCGTATCCTGCCGCACCGTGCCTTTTTCCACATAGAACCCGCGTCCCGTTTCCATCAGGCGCACAGTTTCCGGGTCGCAACACGTGATGAACACCTGCCGCCCGTCAAGGTGATTCAAAAGATAATCGCGGCGGCTCATATCAAGCTCACTCATCACGTCATCGAGCAAGATAACCGGGCGCTCGCCGGTTTTTCGGTACAGAATATCGGCTTCCGCAAGCTTTAACGCCAGCACGATGCTGCGCTGCTGCCCCTGCGAACCGAACGTTCTGGCGGAAAGTCCGTCTATGGTGAGCATCAAATCATCTCTGTGCGGGCCGACGGACGTAAACCCCGCGCGAGCATCGGCATTTCTGGCGTTTTTCAGCGCTTCGGAAAACCGCTCGGCAATCTCCGTTTTTGTCTCCGCACCGCCAAACGGCGCGTAAGAAAGCGTGATTTCCTCCCTGTTTTTCGCGATACCCCGGTAAATTTCCGCCGCACGCGGCTCCAGATCTTTGCAGAACGCAGCGCGCTCCTGTACGACCTCCGTGCCGAACAGAATAAGGCGCTCGTCCCAAACATCAAGCGTATCGATAAGCTCCGGGTGACGCGGAATATCCTTTAAAAGCGCATTGCGCTGCATGAGAGCTTTATTATAATGCGCCAAAACGCGCGTAAATGCCGGGCGGGACTGGCACAACGCACCGTCTAAAAACGCGCGGCGGCGCGAAGGGCCTTCTTTGACGAGCAAAAGATGCTCCGGCGAAAAAATGACGGCGCAGAACTTGCCCACAAGCGCCGAGCCGGTCTTTTTCTCCACGCCGTTGATGACACTGGAGCGCCGACCGTCGCGCAGTTCGAGCCTTAGCTCCTGCTCGCGTCCTTCTGTAAACAGCGTCATGGAAAGTGAGGCCGCAGGCGCATTTTTGCCGTCTTTTAAAACCGGCAACTCACTATCCTTTGTGCCGCGAAACGAATGTCCGCCCGTAAAAAGCCAGATGGCCTCAAGCAAATTCGTTTTGCCCTGGGCATTGCTGCCGTGAATGACATTGATGGTTTCGCCCGGAAAAATTTCGCCCGGGCACAAATTTCGGAAATTTTCAAAGCCGAGGCGCAGTACGTTCACCGGCTCATTCCTCCACTTTTACCGTATAGCGGCCGCCGTTATATTCGGCATAGTCGCCGTCGCGCATTTTCTTTCCACGCATGGTGCAGACTTCGCCATTTACTTCGACTTCGCCGTTTTGAATGACGAATTTGGCCTGTCCGCCGGTATCCAACGCGCCGCCAAGCTTTAAAAGTGCATCCAGACGGATGAACTCCGTTGTGATCGTGATGATCTCATTTTTCATAATATATTCGATCCTTTATAAAATAAAGATAAATTTAATGTACGAATCTTCGCGTTTGTTCGCACATTAAAGTTGTACGGAATTTATACTTTAGATTTTGGTGTCAAAGCTTCACAAGTTAATGTTTCACGAAAGTCGTAACACTTGTCCGTGAATGGCGGACAGCGCGTGAAACATCGATCACATTTCGCTGCGCAGGCGTACCGGCAGGACGAGGAACGAAAACGCGTCGCCCTCCTTCGGCAGAACGAGCATCGGGCTGATCGGGCCGCCGAGCTGCAGTCGAACTTCGTCGGTCTCCGCCGCGCGGAGTGCATCGAGTAAATATTTGTTATTGAAACCGATTTCAAGCTGGTCTCCGGAAATTTCCGCTGAAATCTGGTCGGTGGCACGGCCCATGGTGGTGGTGCAGAAAAGCTTGACGGTGTCTTCGCCAATCACGCAGCGCACCGGGCTTTTCAGGCGGTCGGTGATGAGAAGCGAAACGCGCTCGACACTTTCGATCATCGTACGAGTGGAAACCGTAACTTCGGTTTTTTTATCCTTCGGCAGTGCCGATTTATAATCGAGGAATTCGCCCTCGAGCAAAGCAGAAATAACCGTATAATTATCGATGCGGAACAAAATGTGGCGGCGGCTCGGACAAATCTCCACTTCGCCCTCGCTGTCCTTTAAGAGCTTGAGTACTTCGGAAAGTGTCTTTCCAGGAACGACAAATTCGGTGTTGTTCGCGTAGTTAATCGCCTCGCGGCGCAGGGCCAACCGGTAGCCGTCAACCGACACAACATCTAAATTTCCGTTTTCAATTTTGAACAAACTGCCCTGATGGATCGGCTTTGCGGTGCTGTCCGCGACGGCAAAAAGCGTCTGGCGAATCATACTTTTTAAGAGTTCCTGCGGCATTTTGATTGTATCGGCGTCGGTGATTTTCGGCAGCTCCGGGAATTCTGCCGAATCCATACCGATGATGGTGAAGCAGCTCACGCCGGAGGTGATGGTGGCGGTGTTGCGGTCGTCCACGTCAATGGTGATGTCCTCGTCCGGCGAACGGCGGACGATCTCGGCGAACAGCTTTGCGGTGAGGATGATCGCGCCCGGCGCGGAAATGATGGCGGGTAGCTCGGTTTGCATGCCGATTTCAAGATCGTAAGCGGTTAAAATGAGGCGGTTTTCTTCGCTGCGGATGAGGATGCCTTCGAGCGCCGGAATAGAAGTTTTGGAGGAAACCGCTCTTTGCAGATTGGTTACGGCTTCGTTCAACAATCTTTTTTCTACGGTGAATTTCATGTGGATAAGTTCTTCCTTTCTGCGCGGTTTTGTGGTTTTGGCCTTTTGTTTAGCATTTTGGACCGCGGAAGTTTTACCGCGCATTTTGGTTTTTTACATTTCTATGTGTTTTTGGGTGTGGAGATGTGGAAGGAGTAAGCTTGCGGTCCTTTTTTATATTTATTTTAAGTATAAGTTATAGCAGTAGTCGTAGAGGGTGTGAAAAAGTTGGAAACTTCAAAAAGTGGCTTTGGACAGGTGAAAATCGCGCGAAAGTTTTGCGAAAATGGATGTGGAGGGATTGTGGAGAGTGTGGAAAATTTGATTTCGTCCACAGAGCAGTTGAAAACTCTGTGTGAAATGTTGAAAACTCGTTGATTTTATTTTGACTTTCGTGTGTAAGGACACTGGAGATCATACCCTATATCTTGTGGTTGTGCTTCAAAGATAGCCACAAGAAAGTCTACGACAATTATACAGAACGTTATAGGAAATGCTCTGTATTTGATATTTTTAAAAGTACAGCGAATTTGCCTGTATTCCAGTATATAGGAAAGAATAAGGGAAATGGAGCACTTTAGGGGTGAAAGAAGATCAGCGGTCGCGAATATTTTTGATGATGTCGCTGACGGTGGCCTTCGTCACGGGATCGCGCGCAGATTTTTCTTCGATTTGCTGGATGGCGTAAACGACGGTGGAGTGGTCTCTGCCGCCGAATTCCTTGCCGATCTCGACCATAGGCATCTGTGTAATCTCGCGCACGACATACATGGAGATCTGGCGCGCAAAGGAAACATTTGCGTTGCGCTTGGAGGACTTGATATCTTCCGGGGAAACGCCGTAGGTGCGGCCGACTTCTTCAATGATTTTGCTGACGGTGACAGGCGCAGGCTGCTCGTTGTTTACGATGTCGCTGATGGCGCGCTGTGCCGTGCTGATAGTGGGGGTGGCGCCTTCCACAAGATGGATGGCGTTGAGCTTTTTGACCGTGCCTTCCAGCTGGCGGATGTTGCTCTTGAGCTTCTGTGCGATAAATTCACAGACGTTGTCCGGCACACTGAGACCGACAAGCTCGGCTTTGCGCTTGATGATTGCCATGCGGGTCTCAAAGTCCGGCGGCTGCACATCGGCGGTAAGGCCCCATTCAAAGCGGGTCTTCAGACGATCTTCCAAGGTAGCGATGTCGCGCGGGGGACGGTCGCTTGTTAAAACGATCTGCTTTTTGGATTCGTATAATGTATTGAATGTGTGGAAGAACTCTTCCTGCGTGGATTCCTTGCCGGCGATGAACTGAATATCGTCGATGAGGAGTGCGTCGGCCTTGCGGTACTTTTCGCGGAAACTCACGGTGGTACCGGCGCGGATGGCCTCGATCAGCTCGTTTGCAAACTGGTCGCCCTTGACGTAAATGATATCCTTATCCGGGAAATTCTTTTTGAGCTCGTGACCGATGGCATTGAGCAGGTGCGTTTTGCCGAGGCCGGAGTTGCCGTAGATAAAGAGGGGATTGTAGTTTTTGGCCGGCTCTTTTGCAACATAGCGGCAGGCTGCGCAGGCAAATTTATTGGAGCTGCCCTCGATGAACGTTTCAAACGTGTACTCGTATTCGTCATCGTCCGGCACGCGCTCTTTTTCTTTTTTCTCCATCGGGGTGATGAGCTTATAGGTGAAAGCTTCGCCGAAAACGCTTTGTACGGCGTCGTTCAAGCACTTGTGAAAGCCGCGCTCGATGGTGGATTTGTTAAATTCGTTCGGCGCTTGAATGATTGCAACGCCTGCTCCGAAATCGAGCGAGATGGGGACGAGCTTGCTGAACCAGGTTTCATAGCTCACGTCGGTGACCTGCTTTTTGCAGTAGTCGCAAATGAGGTCCCATGCTTCTAAGAATGATTCCATTTCCTTATTCCCTTTCTTTTAGGTTTTGGTATCGGTATGCGCCCATAGCCGCGCCGCAGCGGTCATGATGACCGAAGAAGCGGCATTGAAAGTGCATTTTGACGCTAAAATACTAATATATAGTGTAGCACAAAACCGCAAAGTTGTCCACAGAAAACCTGTGGAATGTTGAAAAATCTGACGGACTTCACAGGCAAAAAGCGGGAAAGAAACGTGTTTTCGGCAATTTATATGCAGAAAGGGTGGAAAAAGGGAGCGCGA
Source organism: Hominenteromicrobium sp. (assembly GCF_046974225.1). Classification (NCBI taxonomy): domain Bacteria; kingdom Bacillati; phylum Bacillota; class Clostridia; order Eubacteriales; family Oscillospiraceae; genus Hominenteromicrobium; species Hominenteromicrobium sp. Next base: position 101,198 of record NZ_JBKWAE010000002.1, read on the forward strand.
AGGCAGATTTTTGACGCAGGAATGGGAAATTTTGCCCCGAGCTCCCATAACCTTTCTTGAAAAAAGATCGATTAAAAACATTTAGCATTGCGCACGTTGCTTTGTGTTTTTTCAGGCTGAAAAAAACATGTAGGCCTTCTATTTTCCTCTGCTTTTACCTTTGCAGCGCTTCATTCCAAGTTTTTTTCCGTAAAAACCCGAAAAAAGGTTGACAGCTTCTACGGTTTTAAGGTATAATGCTTATCTATAACGGACTGTTATTTGCAGACCGCATTTTGATAAGTAACCTCGTGAAAGGAGGGTTTTTGATATGCTGAGAACCTATCAGCCGAAGAAGCTCCACAGAAAGAAGGAGCACGGCTTCAGAAAGAGAATGTCTACACGCAACGGACGTAAAGTTCTGGCGCGTCGCAGAGCAAAGGGCAGAGCACGTTTAACCTATTAATGTATGCTTTGAGGGTCACCGCTGCGTGACCTTTCTTTGTTTTGCCTGATTTTTTCGGCGGCAAGGCTCTGCTATACGCAGCTTTGGCCTTACCGAACGGCTTTGGAGGCTTACCCATGGACATCCTTGTGCCGCTGACTGAAAACCACGAGTATAAGCGCGTTTACGCCCGCGGAAAAAGCGCGGTGCGCCCGGCGCTTGTGCTGTATTGCCTGCGCAATAAAAAGGTGAAGCAGGCGCGCGTGGGCATTACGGCCAGCAAAAAGATCGGCAACGCGGTCAAGCGGAACCGTGCGCGGCGCCTTCTGCGTGAAAGCATCCGTGCGCTGTATCCGCAGCTGAAGCCGGGGTATGACCTTGTCCTCGTCAGCCGCGGCAGAACGCCGTTCGCAAACTATCAAATCGTATCTTCGCAGTTAAAAAGCGCGCTTGAGGAACTCGGCGTGCTTGTTGCCCTACCCAAAGATAAAAATAACTCCGCAAAAACGGCGGAAAATGACTCCGAAAGGACGTCGGAGACGGGCGAAGAAACCGCAAGTGTAACGAAAGAAGAATTGTCATAACGACAGATCAGAAAAGCAGTATGAGAAAACAGAAAGAGCCTGTGTCCGCTGCGATACAATATAAAGGCGGACGCATTTCGGCGAAAAAGGGTGTGCGGTATTGGCCGCGCCGCGCCGTCATTGGGCTCATCCATCTCTATCGGAAGCTGAGACCGCGTGCAACGCGCGGCTGCTGCAAGTATATCCCCACCTGCTCACAGTACGGGGAAGAAGCCGTGGAGCGGTATGGCGCCTTACTCGGCGGCGTGCTTGCGCTTTGGCGCATTCTGCGGTGTAATCCGTTTTCCCGCGGTGGCTATGACCCCGTGCCGGAAAAGCGAAAAAAAGAATAAGTTTTGATCCGGGAAGGATTTGGTCAACTACTATGATGTCTATTTTTAATTTCTTCGGCAGCGTACTCGGCTATCTGCTGTGGTTCCTGTACACCGTTTTCAAAAACTACGGTATCGCGATCATCCTGTTCACGATCATCGTAAAGGCGCTGATGTTCCCGTTCTCGATTAAATCGCAGAAGAGCATGGCGGCGCAGTCCAGATTGGCAAGCAAGCAGCAGGAGCTGCAGAAGAAGTACGCCAAGGACCAGATGAAGTATAACGAAGAGCTGCAGAAGCTCTACGAAAAAGAGGGTGTGAATCCCGGCGGCGGCTGTCTGACGACGCTGCTTCCGTTCCCGATCATGCTCAGCATTTATTACTCCGTTATTTATCCGCTCTCAAACACCCTGCATATTGCAAAGGACACCATTTCGCAGGCTACGGAATTCGTTTCTAAGATTCCGGGCATTGCAAGCACGAACCAGTATGTAGAGCTTGAGATCGTTAAGAATTTCGACGCACTGAAGGACCACCTGACGATGTTCTCCGCGGACGATGTGCAGAAGATTGAGTTTTTCGGCAAGGGATTCAAGTGCTTCGGTCTTGACCTGCTCGCGTCCCCGAACACGAGCTCGTTCGCTTCTATGCTGTGGATCATCCCGGTGCTGGCACTTGTGACCTACTGGGGCCAGTCCTTTGTCATGCAGAAGCTGCAGCCCACACAGCAGCAGGGCGCAGGTCAGGGCTGCATGAAGGTCATGATGTACGGCATGCCGCTTCTGTCCGCATACTGGGCATACATCATGCCGGCAGCTGTCGGTTTCTATTGGATTATTTCCGCGTTGGTCGGTTTTGCACAGACGCTCATCACGCACAAGTATTTTTCGCCGGAGCAGGTCTCCGCAAAGTCGGAAGCGAGCCGCTATGTGACGCTTTTACAGGCGGATCGGAAGGTAAAGCCGCTGCCCGCAAACCTGCAAAAGCAGATCGCCGATAAGATTGAGGCGAAGAACCAGGCGCAGGCAGAGCGCCAGGCCGCGCAGAAGGAAAAGAAAGCGGCCGGTAAAAAGGGCGGAAATGCGCAGAAAAACAAAGGCAATTCTACCGATTATCTCGGAAGCAAGAAATAAATAAAGGCTGTTATCCCCACCTCCTTTCACTCCGAAACGGGATAAAGATAGAGTATTGAAAAGAAGAAAGGAAGAAGAAAGCCATGGTAAAAGAAGCAATCGCAACAGGCGCAACCACAGAAGAAGCGTATGAAAAAGCATGCGCAATGCTGGGCGTAGACCCCGCAGACGCAGAGTTTGAAGTTCTCGAAACGGAAGAGAAAAAGCGCTTCGGCCTTTTCGGCGGCAGACCGGCAAAGGTGCGCGCGTTCATCCGTTCCACACCGGCAGACGCCGCAGCAGAGTATCTGCGCAACGTTCTTTCCGGCATGGGCCTCGGCGACGTAAATATTGAGATCCGCGAGGAAGAGGCAGGCGCAGAGCTTGTGCTCACCGGCGAAAATATCGGCTTCATCATCGGCCACCGCGGCGAAACACTGGATTCCCTCCAGTATCTTGCGTCTCTCGTTGCAAACCATGTGGACGAGTCTTATTACCGCATTACGCTGGACGTGGGCAATTACCGCGAAAAGCGCAAGGAAACGCTTGAAAATCTCGGCAGAAAGATGGCTGCCCGCGCCGTAAAGACCGGTCGCAATGCCTCCTTGGAGCCGATGAATCCGTATGAGCGCCGCATCATCCACACCGCCGTGCAGGAGGTTGAGGGTGCGAAGTCCTGGAGCGAGGGTGAAGACCTTGCCCGCCACGTTGTGATCGGCCCTGAGGGCGGCGAGCGCTACGTAAGACGCGATAACCGTCGCGGCGGCAATAACCGCGGCAGAAACGGCGGCTACAACCGCGATAATCGCGGTGCTCGCGCTCCGCGCAGAGATAACCGTGACAGCCGTCCGGCACAAAATCGCACCGCTCCCGCAGCACCGCGTGTTCTGGACGACGTTTCCACGCCGTACGGCAAGATTTCCAAAAACTAAAACTTTAAAACAGAGAACCTCCGTATACTTTGCGTATGCGGAGGTTTTTGCGCTTTCTCTGTGATTTTCCTGCGTTTTCCGACATTCTGCGTGACAATCTTTTCGCCGCGTGGTATAATACAAAATGAGAAAGTGTTGCATGTGCAGCGAACGAGAAGAAGGGATAAACTATGAAGACCATTGCAGCAATCTCCACGGCGGCGGCGCCGGGCGGCATCGGAGTCATTCGCATTTCGGGCGATGAGGCCCGCGCGGTCGGCGACCGTGTTTTTAAGTCGGTTTCCGGCGCGAAGCTCTGTGATATGGCGGGTTACACGTGCCGCTTCGGACACGTGTATGCGCCGGACGGCGAGCGCCTCGATGAGTGCGTTGCGACCGTTTTTGCCGCACCGCACAGCTTTACGGGTGAAGACGTGGTGGAGCTTTCCTGCCACGGCGGATTGTTCGTTTTAAAAGCGGTTTTGCAGGCGGTTTTTGCTGCCGGTGCGGTCTCTGCGGCGCCGGGCGAATTTACGCGCCGCGCGTTTTTAAACGGCAAAATGGACCTTGCGCAGGCGGAAGCTGTCATGCAGATCATCTCCGCGCAGGGGCGCGAAGCGATGAAAGCGGCGCAGGCGGGACACGACGGCGCACTTTCCCGCCGCATTGAAAAGCTGCGTTCGGATCTGACGGACATCGGTGCGCACCTTGCCGCATGGGCGGATTACCCGGACGACGACATTCCACAGGTGGATGAGACGATGCTGAAGACGCGCCTTGCCGCCGGAAAAACGGCGCTGAAAGACTTGCTCTCCGGCTTTGACGGCGGGCGCATTCTGCGCGAAGGTGTGGTGACGGTCATTGCAGGCCGCCCGAACGCCGGCAAATCCACGCTGATGAACCTGCTTGCGGGTTGCGAGCGTTCCATTGTGACCGATCTTGCGGGCACGACGCGTGACGTGGTGGAGGAGACTGTACTGCTCGGTGAAATTCCGCTGCGCCTTGCCGACACCGCCGGCATTCGCGATACGGAAGACCGCGTGGAGCAGATCGGTGTGCGCATGGCTTTGGATCGCGTCAAAACGGCACAGTTTGTGCTGGCGGTGTTTGATGCGAGTGAAGAGTTGAACGACGACGACCGCGCGTTGATGGATGCCATAGGCGATACACCGGCCGTGGCGGTCATCAATAAATCCGACCTCGCGCCGAAGATCGACCGTGCGGAGATCGATAAGCATTTCAAAGAGGTCGTGACGGTCTCGGCGCTTTCCGGAGAGGGACTGCCTGCGCTGCAAAACGCGGCCGCACGCGCACTGAAAACCGCTGAGCTGAACCCGAACGACGGCATTCTCTATACGGAGCGCCAACGCGCGGACGTACAAAAGGCGCTCACGGCGTTGGAGGAAGCGGAAAACGCTTTGCTTATAGGCATGACGTGGGACGCGGTGACGGTCTCGCTGGAGGGTGCCATTGCAGCTTTGAATGAACTGACCGGCGAGCGTGTTTCGGATGCGGTGGTCGATCAGGTATTTGAAAAGTTCTGCGTGGGAAAATAATATATCAGAATTGTTATATTTTATCTTTAAAATAGGCAGTATTTCAGAATAAATCGGAAAAGAAGTTAAATTATGAGCTATGATGCAGGAAAATACGATGTTGCCGTGATCGGCGCGGGACACGCGGGAATTGAGGCGGCTTTGGCCTCGGCGCGTCTCGGCTGCCGCACGGTGATCTTCACAATAAATATGGACGCTGTGGGCAACTGCCCGTGTAACCCGAGCATCGGCGGCACAGCAAAGGGCCACCTTGTGCGCGAAGTGGACGCGCTCGGCGGCGAAATGGGCAAAACGGCGGACGAATGTACGCTGCAAAGCCGCATGCTGAACCTTGGTAAAGGCCCTGCGGTGCACTCGCTGCGCGCGCAGATCGACCGTAACAAGTACGCGCGCGTGATGAAGCATAAGCTTGAGCAGTGCGAAAACCTCGTGATGCGCCAGGCGGAGGTCATCGACATTGAGCGAGACGGCGAAAACTGGCTGCTGACGACACGCCTCGGCGCGGTTTACACGTGCCGCGCGGTTGTGCTGGCGACCGGCACATTTCTCGGCGGGCGCATCTTCGTGGGTGAGGTTTCGTATGCGGGCGGCCCGGATGGCATGTTCCCGGCGACGGAGCTTGCGGGTTCTTTAAAAGAGCTTGGCATTTCGTTGCGCCGCTTTAAAACCGGCACCCCGGCGCGCGTGCTGCGCTCATCCATCGATTTTACCGACCTCGAGGTTCAAAAGGGCGATGAACCTGTCACGCCGTTCTCATTTGATGCGGAAATGCCACCGAAAAACTCGGCTGTGTGCTACGTGAGCTGGACAAATGACCGCACGAAGCAGGTCATTCTCGATAATATTCACCGTTCGCCGCTGTATGCGGGCATGATCGAAGGCGTTGGCCCGCGCTACTGCCCGAGCATTGAAGATAAGATCATGCGCTTTTCCGAAAAGCCGCGCCATCAGCTTTTTATTGAACCGTGCGGCGCGGAAACCGAGGAGATGTACTTGCAGGGTATGAGCTCTTCACTACCGGAAGAAGTGCAGATTGCGTTTTACCGCACGATCAAGGGGCTTGAGCACGTAGAAATCATGCGAAACGCGTATGCGATCGAATATGATTGCTGCGACCCGCTGCAACTGAACGCCACGCTGGAATTTCGCGATTATCCGGGACTTTACGGCGCGGGGCAGTTCAACGGCAGTTCCGGCTATGAAGAAGCCGCCGCGCAGGGTTTTGTGGCAGGTGCAAATGCTGCGCTGAAAGTCTTAAATCGTGACCCGCTTATTTTGGATCGCGCGGGCTCGTACATCGGCACGCTCATCGACGATCTCATCACGAAAGGCGTCACCGACCCGTACCGCATGATGACCTCGCGCTCCGAATACCGTCTTGTGCTTCGGCAGGATAACGCCGATGAGCGACTGACGCCAATCGGCCGCGAGCTGGGGCTCATCGATGACCGCCGTTGGGCGAAGTTTGAAAAGAAGCAGGCGCAGAAAGAAGCGGAGATGAAGCGCGCGGAGAAAACGGTGTTTTCGCCGACGGACGCGCTGAACGAAGTGCTGGTTTCATGTGAAACATCGCCGGTCACGACGGGTGTGCGCCTTTCTGAGCTGCTGCGCCGCCCGCAGGTGACCTATGCGGACCTGACACCTATTGACATCGAACGCCCGAATTACCCGCGTGAGATTTTTGAAAGCGTGGAGACGGCGCTTAAATATGAGGGCTACATCAAGCGCCAGCTGCAGGACATTGCCGAAATGCGCCGGTTGGAAAAGAAGCTGCTGCCAAAAGAGATCAACTACGCAGAGATTTCGGGTCTGCGACTTGAGGCACAGGAAAAACTCAATCGCGTGCGCCCGGAAAACGTGGGACAGGCAGGGCGTATTTCCGGCGTTTCCCCGGCGGATATTTCCGTGCTGTTGATTTGGCTCTCTGCACACAATGAAGAAAAGTGATGTCCACTACATTTAACATGTAATGAATTGAGTTTAATTACTATAATATTTATAAAACAAAACTGAAAGGACAGCTTTGCTTTAGGCAGGCTGAAATTTTGATTATGGATATTAAAAATCTGCTGATTTCAAAAGCAAAAGAGATTGGCGTAAAGGTTTCGCCTGCACAGGCGGAGCAGTTCCAGATCTATCTTGATCTGCTTTTGGAGCGCAACACCGTGATGAACCTCACGGCCATCACCGACCCGGAAGAGGCAGTCATAAAACATTTTGTGGATAGCTTGACGCTGCTGAAAGCGCTTGAAATTAAAAAGAATGCGAAAGTTATCGACGTAGGCACCGGTGCGGGCTTTCCCGGCATTCCGCTCAAGATCATGTGCCCGGACATTGAACTGACGCTGTTGGATTCTTTGAATAAGCGGCTTGTTTTTCTGCGCGAAGTGTGTGATGCCATTGGCATTGAAGCCGAGACGATTCATAAACGCGCAGAAGAAGCCGGAAAAGATACTAAGCTACGTGAAAGCTTTGACGTTGCAACGGCTCGTGCGGTCGCAAACATGAATATTTTGGCGGAATATTGTATTCCGCTCATCAAAATGAAGGGCTATTTTGCCGCGATGAAAGGTCCGAGCTTACCGGATGAACTGGAATATGCCCGAAAAGCAATCTCTTCGCTTGGATGCGATGTTGTAAAAACGGTTCCTTTCATTCTGCCGGATGAGGAACAGAGCGAGCGCTTTGTTGCTGTAATGCGCAAACTGCGCTTTACACCGAAAATGTATCCGCGTCACGGCGGCACGATCACCAAAAAACCGTTATTTTTAGAGCAGAAAGGGGAAGCAAAATGAGTATTATTTACCGCAAAGCCGAATTGAGTGACATTCCGAAGCTGAACCCGCTTTTGGCGCAGCTTTCCGATGCGATGGCAGATCCGCAGAAAATGGCGGAAAAGATGAAAAAAATCGCAAAAAACGAGGATAACTACTTGCTTGTAGCTGAAAATACGGAAAACGGCGACCTTTGTGGCTCTTTGATTGGTGTTGTATTTGAAGATATTTGTGATACCTGCAAGCCGATTTTACTCGTTGAAAATGTTGTTACGGACGAAAAGTACCGCGGAAAAGGCATTGGACGCGGCATGTTTGAAGCCATTGAGACGTGGGGCAGAGAGAAAGAGTGCCACTACTGCATTTTGGTCTCCGGCCTGCAGCGTACCGGCGCGCATAAATTCTATGATGCCATCGGCTACAGTGAAGTGAAGGGCTTTAAGAAATATTTGTAAAAGCACTCGAAATTTAAGGGCAGCTATGCAGAGGTAATTCGCATAGCTGCCCTTTTTGTTTCACGTGGAACTTATAACTCTTTCACCATGAAGTATTCGCCGCGCGCGGTGCCGTCGGAATAGCGCAGAGAATTTGGTAAAAAGCCGTATTCTTTAAATCCGAGGCTTTCGTAAACATGCTTTGCACGCTCGTTGCCTTCAATCACACCCAACTCCGCTTGTGTGTATCCGCATTGCTTTGCAAGCTCCAAAAGTGTGTTTAATAATACACGCCCAAGTCCAAGATTGCAATATTTTTCATATAACGCGATGGAAACACAGCAGCGGTGCTTCATGCGGCGCTTATCACCTTGTGACGCCAGCGAACAGTTGCCGGCAAGCTCGCCGTTTACATAAGCGGTGAGCATGATCTCGTTTGGACTTTCCGCTTTGTTTTGCAAAATTGCGCGTTCTTTTTCGACGGTGAAATTCACCTCATCCGGCTCACGCAGTAAAAACGGAGATTCGCCCGAAACGGTGCGCAGGTATTCAATCGTTTGCTTGGCATCTTCAGGGCGCGCATTGCGTACGACGGCGGTACACCCGTTTTTCAGCTTGATTTCGGTTTCTGCATAGATCATGTTCTTTCGCTCCTTTTCTCTAAAAATGGCGGGAATATGCGCCTTTTCGACGCTTTTCCGTTTGAATATTTCTATTATTATAGCACCGCGTTTTGAAAAAGCAAGAAAAACTTTTTGTACGGTGACAGATTGCGGCAAAATCTGCCTTTTCATTGTGGTAAGCTATTTCCTGTAAAGAGAACAAGCCCTCACAAAGGACAACTTCTTACACTGGAAATTCAAGCAGGAGGTGCGGCGTATGGCATTTGCGGAAAAGAAAAGGCTTTTGGAGCTTTCACCGGATAAGATTGTGCCAAATCCTGCACAGCCGCGATTGGATTTTCCGCAGGACGAGCTTTTGCAGCTCGCAGAAAGCATTCGTCAAAACGGCGTTTTGCAGCCGATTCTTGTGCGCAGAGATCGCGACCGCTACGTTTTGGTGGCAGGGGAGCGCCGCTGGCGTGCTTCGCGTATGGCGGGGCTCAAAACCATCCCGGCCATTGTGCAGGAGCTTTCTCCGCAGGACGGCGCGGTGTTGGCGCTTATTGAAAACATGCAGCGCAGTGATCTGAATTTTTTTGAGGAAGCTGCTGCAATCTATGCTTTGATGCAGGATCGCGCTATGACGCAGGAGGAGACCGCACGTAGGCTCGGCATGAGCCAGCCGTCGCTTGCAAACAAGATCCGTTTGCTGCGGCTTTCCGGCGAAGAGCAGCGCATGGTGCTGGAAAACCACCTTACGGAGCGTCACGCGCGTGCTTTGCTTAGAATGGAAGATCCGGAAAAGCGCATGGCAGCGTTGAAGACCGTTATAGAGCGCAAAATGAACGTGGCGCAGACGGATACGTATATCAAATCACTTTTGGAGCAGGAGGGACAGGCGAAAAGGCCGAAGAGGACATTCATTGCGAAAGATGTTCGCCTGTTCCTCAACACGATCGACCATGCTGTCCAAACCATGAAAGAGGCCGGCATCGGCGCGGCTTTTCAGCGTAAGGAAACGAATGAGTATTACGAATGCGTCGTCCGCATCCCAAAATCAGCTGCACACAAGGCAAGCTGATGCGCCAGAACTTAATATCGAGTACGAGGTAAACCCATTCCCTTATTCATTTCCCACAACACAGAAGGATTGTCTGCAAATGCCGGCAGTCCTTCTGTGTTTTTAATGCTTTTTTCGGTTTAAAACTGCAAATGTTTCACATGAAACATCAAAATTTGCCAAAACGCGATAAAATCCGGCCGTTTCACATGAAACATTGCAAAAAAATGAACTTTTCTCTTTATTCTGTGCCGGATATGTGCTACAATATCCTATATAATAGAAAGAAGAAGGAAAGGGGCGCGGTACATGAGCAAGGTAATTGCCGTGGCGAACCAAAAAGGCGGCGTGGGCAAGACAACCAGCGCAGTAAATATTGCCGCATGGCTCGGAGCAAAAGGGAAAAAGACGCTTTTGGTCGATATTGACCCGCAGGGCAACTCCACGAGCGGCGTAGGTTTTGATCGCCGAACGCTGAAAACGACCTCGTATGATATTCTCATCAACGGGGCAAAGGGCGAAGATGCCGTTCTCGAAACAAAATTTGAAAAGCTTTCTGTCATTCCTTCCAAGGCCGATCTGGCTGCGGCAGAGATTGAGCTTGCGGATTTGAACGGGCGCGAGTCCGTTTTAAAGAAGGCTTTGGCGCCACTGCGCACAGAATTTGACTATATCATCATCGATTGCCCGCCGTCGCTGGGGCTTATCACAACGAACGCGCTGAATGCTTCGGACTCTGTTTTGATCCCGGTACAGTGCGAATACTACGCGTTGGAGGGCCTTTCGCAGCTGATGAGCTCTGTGCAGGCTGTAAAGCGCCGTTACAACGACCGTTTAGAGCTGGAAGGTGTTTTGCTGACGATGTATGACGGCAGACTGAACCTGACGCAGCAGGTTGTGACGGAAATTAAAAAGTATTTCCCGCGCAAGGTGTTTGCAACAGTCATTCCGCGCACAGTGCGTCTTTCCGAGGCGCCGAGCTACGGACAGCCGATCTTGTACTACGATAAATCCAATAAAGGCTGCATCGCATACGGTGCGCTTGTGGACGAAATTTTGAAGAAAAACCGCTGATTTCGGCGGAAAAACCGGTTCCATGCGCAAAATCGTGTGGTATCGGTATAAATGCGACAAGAAGGAGATGGTCTTTCGCAATGGCAAAAAAAGGAGGCCTCGGCAAGGGGCTGGACGCAATTTTCTATGACAATGCGCGTGAGGATGATGCCGGCGCGGTGGAGCTCAGCATAAACGACTTAGAGCCGAACCGTACGCAGCCGCGCCAGAGCTTTGATGACGGCGCGATGACCGAGCTGGCGGATTCTATTGCGCAGCACGGCGTTTTGCAACCGATCTTGGTGCGCCCACTGCTTTCCGGCGGCTATCAGATCGTTGCGGGTGAACGACGCTGGCGTGCTTCTCGCATGGCAGGACTGACGACCGTACCGGCGGTTATCCGCGACCTGACGGACAGCGAAGTGATGCAGCTGGCGCTGATTGAGAACTTGCAGCGTGAGGATTTGAAGCCGCTGGAAGAAGCAAACGGCTACAAGATGCTGATGGATAACTTCGAGTTCACGCAGGAGGAGATTGCAAAAACAGTGGGCAAATCCCGCCCGGCGATCACGAATGCACTGCGGCTTTTGAATCTGCCGGAGGATATGCAGAACATGCTGGAGCGCGGCGAAATGACTGCAGGCCATGCCAGAACGCTGCTGAGCTTCAAAAATGAAGACCAGATGAAAGCGGCGGCAAGACGCGTGACCATGGAGGGCATCTCCGTGCGTGAGCTGGAAAAAATGGCAAAGCGCGCAAACGAGGAGAAGCCGGAAAAGGCAGATAAACCCGCAAAGCGCCGCATCCGTTACTATGACGAGGCCGAGCTTGCACTTCGTGACGTTTTAAACCGTGTGGTGCATATCTCCGGCACAAAGAAAAAAGCGGCGCTGACAATCGAGTTTTATGGCGAGGAAGACCTCAAGAACCTGCTGTATGATTTGAAATTGACCGATAAAACGGGCGAGTAAAGCACAAAGCTAAAGTGAACGGGGCAAATAAAGTTTTCGCCAGCCTTTTTCAAAAGGCTGTGGGTTCCAAGAGTAAACTCCTTGGTCGAGCTCCGCAGAGCTCGAAATACTTTTTTGCCTATTGGAGTTTCGCGATGCGAAACCAGCCCAAGAACCAAGAAGAACGCTTAAAAAGCCACAAATAACCGAAAGGAATGTTCAAAAATGATCGATATTAAGTTTTTGAGAGAAAATCCGGACATTGTCCGCGAGAATATCAAGAAAAAGTTCCAAGACGCGAAGCTTCCGCTTGTCGATGAAGTCATCGAGCTGGACGCCGAAAAACGCGCTACGCAGCAGAAGGCCGACAGCCTGCGCGCTTCCAGAAATAAGCTCTCCAAGCAGATCGGTGCACTGATGGGTCAGGGTAAGAAGGCCGAGGCTGAGGAGGTCAAGGCACAGGTCAAAGCACAGTCCGATGAGCTCATCGCCGCAGAAGCGAAGGAAAAGGAGCTCGACGAGAAGATCCTCAAGATCATGATGACGATCCCGAATATCATCGACGCCAGCGTGCCGGTCGGCAAAGACGACAGCGAAAACGTCGAGGTTGAGCGTTTCGGCGAGCCGGTCGTTCCGGATTTCCCGATTCCGTACCACACGGAGATCATGGAAAGCTTCAACGGTATCGATCTGGACGCTGCACGCCGCGTTGCGGGTAACGGCTTCTATTATCTGATGGGCGACATCGCGCGTCTGCACTCTGCCGTTATCGCGTATGCGCGCGATTTTATGATTGACCGCGGCTTCACGTATGTTATCCCGCCGTATATGATTCGCAGCGACGTCGTTACCGGCGTTATGAGCTTTGCGGAAATGGATTCCATGATGTACAAGATCGAGGGTGAAGACCTGTATCTCGTCGGTACCAGCGAGCACTCCATGATCGGTAAATTCATCGACCAGATCCTGCCGGAAGCCGAACTGCCGCTCACGCTGACCAGCTATTCTCCGTGCTTCCGTAAGGAAAAAGGTGCACACGGCATCGAGGAGCGCGGCGTTTACCGTATTCACCAGTTTGAAAAGCAGGAAATGATTGTCGTCTGCAAGCCGGAAGACTCCATGAAGTGGTATGATAAGCTCTGGAAGAACACCGTAGACCTGTTCCGCAGCATGGATATCCCGGTCCGCACGCTCGAGTGCTGCTCGGGCGACCTCGCAGATCTTAAGGTTAAGTCTGTGGACGTTGAAGCGTGGTCCCCGCGCCAGAAAAAGTACTTTGAGGTCGGCAGCTGCTCCAACCTCGGTGACGCACAGGCGCGCCGTCTGCGCATCCGCGTAAACGGCGAAAACGGCAAGTACCTTGCCCACACGCTGAACAACACCGTTGTTGCACCGCCGCGTATGCTCATCGCATTCCTTGAGAATAACCTCCAGGCAGACGGCAGCGTTCGCATCCCGGAAGCTCTGCGTCCGTACATGGGCGGCAAGGAAGTTATCGTCCCGAAAAAGTGATTTTTGCAAATTAAATAGGTGACAAAAGAGGCACATGCAAAGTAAAATGCATGTGCCTCTTTTGCCGTCTGCTTATAGAAAGACTTGCTCTGATGACCGTATTAAAAAATAGGAGAAATGATGCAAAGCGGAACGAAAGAACACGAACTTTCAAAAGGCAACAGTTTTCGCCATCGTCTTGTGTAAAACTTTTTCTGAGGATATGTGGAAAACAGATTTTCAACTTAAAGGAGTGAAAGAATATTCAACAGTTTCGAACGTATGTATCTCCGATTACGGACACATTTCGACAGATATACACAGATGTGTCCACGATGCGAGAACAAACAACCATACAATCGCAGAACGAAGTTGTGTATAAATATGCATAATTCTGCAAAATTACGGTGTGGAAAACTCGGTGGAAAGTGTGGAAAAGCACACGGTATAGTGGGGGAAACTAAGTTTTTCACAAGGTATCGGCTATATATGGAAAGGCAATATACTTTACGCATTCATTTTTACGACATGTTGCGTGCGGGTACGCTAAAAAGCAGCGTAAAATGGATTGGAAACGTTATTTCGACATATACAAAAAAGGCGTGTGTTTTCAGACAAAACAAAAGGCCCGCCGAAGCGAGCCTTTAAGAGCACAGAGTATTTGAAGGTCATGCCGCAGCCGTTTCTTTTTTATTGCGGTGGAAGAGAAAGCTTGCGGCGAAGATCGCAACGGAAACGAGAAACATGCAGGCTGTTACGCCATAGAACGCTTTGCCGCCGATGGTGTCAAACAGAACGCCGCCGAGCAGGTTGCCGAGAATGCCGGAGATTTGCGCCACGGAAATGAACAGGCTGTGCGCCGTGGCACGCAGCTCCACGGGTGCAAGCTCATAGATATAGTTCGTGCCCGTGCCGAGAAATGCACCGTTGCCAAGGCCGTAAAACGCGGCAAATACCAACATAGTCGGCAGCGAATTCACAAGGAAGCAGAAGCACAGACACTCCGTCGCCATCAAAATTGCAGAAAGCATGATGAGGTATTTCATCTTGATATGGCGGCGCAGGCGGCCGATGAAGAACAGAAACGGGATTTCCATCATAGCACGCACGGAGAGAATGAGCCCAAGATTGACGGTATCGATCTGAATATCCGCCATGTAATACGTCAAGAAGCTCCCTTCAAACGCCACGGCCATCTGGAAGAAGAATGCAAAAATGAGAAACGCCATGTATGCGTAGTTTTTCAGCAGTACGCCGGCACCCGTTGCGCTCTTTTTTACACGCTTGCCGCTCTGCGGCTCAAAGCAGAAATACGTCAGAACAATGGCAGGAATCATCACAATGCCCATCACCCAGAACGTCGAAGGCACACCCGCCGCAGGAATGAGCGCGTTTACCGTGATAACACCGGCAATGGCAAATAAAAGCGAGCCGCTGCTGCGTACCATGCCGTAATTCAGTCGATGCTCCGCACAGTTGCGCACCGTAAGGTTATCGACAAACGGCGACATCGGTACGCGGAAAAAGTTGATGATCGGGATCAAGATTAGAAATAATAGCGTTGAGTAGGATTGCCCCGTCGGAATGAGCGGCACAAAAATGAAAAGGCCGCAGCCGAGCGTCAGCGTTAAAATGACAATTTTGCGCACGCTGCCGATACGATCGCTCACCGTGCCCCAAAACGTCATGGCGAAAATAGCGACGGCACAGGCAATGGCGTTTAATAAGCCGAAATCCGTAGCGGGAAAGCCGATGCTTTGCAGGTAGACTGTTTGATAATTGCCTACCGCCATGGCCGCCCAAAAAATGCCCTGCACGCCGGCAAGGCGTAGCGTTTCCGCCATCTCCGGGGAGAGGGAGCGCAATCTGCGAAGCTTGTTCATGAAAAACCATCCTTTTAGCCCAATAGGGCCGAGTGTAATAGGGGGAGCGCGGAAAATATGCCGTGCGCCGAATGTGTCGGGTACGGGAGATATGCTTTTGATATAGTAGTTTTAGGGTATATCAAACAGGACGGAGTGTCAAGACATTTTGTAATTTCCGTATAAAGTTTTTTACAAAGGGAGCACTTTCTAATATATTATAAAAAGGAGTGCTATCGGAGCAAGAACGAATAAGGCTTTCAGTCAGCCTTTTTCGAGGAAGTGGATGAGGCCTTGAGGAGTGCTTTTTAGAAGTTCAGTCCGTCAAAATCCTGCAAAAATCGTCCCAAAGTCCGGGAGTTAGCCACATAAAACCGCTTTTTGTGGCTTTTCCCTAAAAAGCGCATAGAACGCTCAGCGGGTATCTCTGTTTTTTCGAGGACAAAACAGTTGAAAATGTACCGCGAAAGTGGTACAATCTAATATCAAATAATATATTTCCCCCGGCTTGCCGGGAAATTTTTCCTATGCGGTATGCGGAAATTACCGCATAAAGACAACAAAACACGGTGCACAAGGCGAAAGGATGGTTGACGGTATGCTGAACACAGAATTCACCTCTAAGTTTGTCAAAGAGGGGCTCACCTTTGACGACGTTCTTCTGATCCCGGCAGAATCACACGTACTGCCCAGTCAGGTAGACATTTCCACTCATCTCACAAAGAAGATCAAGCTGAACACCCCCATTATGACGGCGGCTATGGATACCGTCACGGAAGCGGATATGGCCATTGCCATTGCGCGTGAGGGCGGCATCGGCATCATTCACAAGAACATGTCCATTGAGCGTCAGGCCGATCAGGTCGATATGGTCAAGCGCTCCGAGAACGGCGTTATCGTTGATCCGTTCTTCCTTGCGCCGGAGAACACCGTGCGCGAGGCGGATAACCTCATGGGCCGCTACAAGATCTCCGGCGTGCCGATCTGCGAAAACGGCAAGCTCGTCGGCATCATCACGAACCGCGACCTGCGCTTCATGTCCGGCTCCGATTTCGACCAGAAGATCGAAAACGTCATGACGAAGGATCACCTCGTCACCGCGCCGGTCGGTACCACCCTCAAGGATGCACAGGAGATCCTGCGCCACCACAGAATCGAAAAGCTTCCGATTGTCGATGAAAAGGGCTATCTGAAGGGCCTCATCACGATTAAAGATATTGAAAAAGCTGTGCAGTACCCGAACTCTGCAAGAGACGAAGGCGGCCGTCTGCTCTGCGGCGCGGCTATCGGCGCTACGGCTGACGTTTTGGACCGCGTTGCTGCCCTTGTGGAAGCACAGGTCGATGTTGTCGTGCTCGATTCTGCACACGGTCACAACAGCGGCATCATCGAAGCAGTGAAAAAGGTCAAGAAAGCATACCCGGACCTCCAGCTCATTGCGGGTAACGTTGCAACGGCAGAGGGCACCCGTGCGCTTATCGAAGCCGGCGCAGACTGCGTAAAGATCGGCATCGGCCCGGGCTCCATCTGCACCACCCGTGTGGTTGCCGGCATCGGCGTGCCGCAGGTCACGGCTGTGTATGACGCAGCATGCGCGGCGGCGGAATACGGCGTTCCGGTTATCGCAGACGGCGGCATCAAGTACAGCGGTGATATCGTCAAGGCGCTCGCAGCAGGTGCAAGCGTTGTTATGCTCGGCTCCCTTGTTGCAGGCTGCAAGGAGACCCCGGGCGAGTACGAGCTCTATCAGGGCAGACAGTTCAAGGTCTACCGCGGCATGGGCTCTCTGGGCGCTATGGGTAAGGGCTCCAGCGATCGCTACTTCCAGGCAAACAACAAGAAGTACGTTCCGGAAGGCGTTGAGGGCCGCGTGCCTTATAAGGGACCGCTCGCAGATACCATTTATCAGATGGTCGGCGGTCTGCGCTCCGGCATGGGTTATGTGGGTTGCGCAAATATCCCGGAAATGCACGAGAAGGCACAGTTCGTGCGCATTACGGGTGCGGGTTTGAAGGAAAGCCATCCGCACGATATTCAGATTACGAAGGAAGCCCCGAACTACTCTATCCACGGCTGATTTTAAATTTGCATTACGGAACCTCTTCGTCTGCACGGCGAAGGGGTTCCGTTTTGTTTTCCGCAGTTGCACAAAAACCGGTAAGCATGCATAGTGAAGGACATCTGATGCAAACTAAAGCAAAAATCCGTATTCTATATCGATATTGGAATATCATATACTATTATATATAGGATGGCATTGCAGCAAAAAACGCATAGAAAACAGCGCACATAGGGGAGAGGCAGGTGGACAAAACTTCGAAAATGTCCAACATATTTTCCGGGTAAACTGCATTTTTGCGCGTTCTCTTTCAAAAACAGGAGAAAACTTGTCGGATTTCGCCGTAAAATGCAGGAATTCGGTTTCTATCCGTCGTTCGTGCACAATACACGGAAACTTGTATTTTTGTAGAGGACACGCCCCTGATGCGGCTTTTTTTGGCGGATTTTGGGCGGATTTAATTACAAAATTGCAATACTATCATGAAAAACTGCACGGTGTGTATATGCCTCAAGGTCATAATTCACAAAAATACACGAAAATTAGGACAGGATTTCCATAGTTTTGCCACTTGCGATTTAGCGCTTTATGCTGTATTATGTATGCAATATGAATTTTCTTTGAACGAAAATTTCATAATTCTATCACCTATCACATTAGGAGGAACAAGAAATGAAACTGAAAAAGGTTTTAGCTCTGGTTCTGTCCGCGGCGTTGGTTGTTTCCGCATTCGCTGGGTGCGGCGGCAAGAGCTCCAGCTCCACGACATCTACCGAGAGCATCGCAGCTTCTGAAAGCAGCGCAGAATCCACCGAGTCCACCGCCTCCGGAGATTCCACCCCGGCTGCATCCGGTGACGCTACGGCAATCTTCACCCCGAAGACCGTAGACGCGGCAAAGACCATCAGCCTGAACGCAGGTATGGAGCCGACAGGCCTGAACACCCTGACCTCCACATACGCTATCGAGTTCTCCTTGTTCAAGCACATGTATGAGAACCTCGTCACCCTCGACGATGACGACAACACAGTCCCGGGCGCAGCTGAGAGCTGGGACTACGATGAGGATACCCTCACCTACACCTTCCACCTCCGTAAGGACGGCGTTTGGACAAACGGCGACCCGGTTACGGCGAAAGACTTCGAGTTTGCTTGGAGTCAGGCTTTGAACCCGGATGTTGCTTCTGATTACGCTTACTTCCTCTACTTCATCAAGAACGCTGAAAAGTATTTCAACGGTGAAGTTGCTTGGGACGAAGTTGGTGTAAAGGTTGTCGATGATTATACCCTTGAGGTTACCATGGAGCAGCCGACTCCGTACGCACTGTTCCTGTTCTCCTTCGGCACCCTTGCTCCGATCAACCAGAGATTCTATGAGGCTGTAGGCGCAGACCTCTACTCCACCGAAGCGCAGTACTTCTGCACGAACGGCCCGTTCGCTCTTACTGAGTGGAGCCACAACGATAAGATCGTTATGCAGAAAAACGATGCATGGCACGGCGCAGCAGACGTAGAAGTTGAAGAGATCGATTGGAAGATCATCATCGATGCCAACGCAGCTCTCTCCTCCTTCCTCGCAGGCGACCTGGATATGGTCGGTCTCGACACCGGCGAACTCATCAAGCAGGCTGAAGCAGCAGGTGCTACGATTCAGTCTTATACGGATGGTACCTCATTCTACATTTACTTCAACAATAATGACCAGTATCTCTCCAATGTAAATCTCCGTCGTGCACTGTTCAATGCAATTGACGAGCAGAAGGAAATTGACACGGTTTGGCAGAACGATAACGAGCCGATGACTTCCTTCACGGCGCCCGGTGTTTCCGCTACTGACGGCACCTCCTTTGCAGGTAAGGTCGGCGAGCTGTATGCGCCGTCCCGTGACCAGGAAAAGGCTAAGGAATACCTTGCAACGGCTCTCTCCGAGCTCGGCTGCACGGTAGACGAGCTCTCCGCTCACCTCTCCATCGACTGCGGCGACTCCGCAACGTCTATTGCAGAAGCTTCCTTCTATCAGGAGCAGTGGAGACAGGTTCTCGGCATCGAGGTTACCGTTAACTCCATGATCACCAAGCAGGGTTCTCAGAACCGTAAGACCGGCAACTATGTCATGTCCATCACCGGTTGGGGCCCGGACTACAACGACCCGAACACCTTCCTTGACCTGTGGGTCACCGATGGCGGCAACAACCAGACCGGCTTCTCCAACGAGAGATACGATGAGCTCATCGACCTCGCAGCCAAGGAGACAGACCTCGAAAAGCGTGAGTCCTACTTCATCGAGTGCGAGCAGATCATTGCGGATCAGCTCCCGATCGGCCCGGCCTTCTGGAGAGCTCCGTCCTATGCTTGCTCCGATAAGATCAAGGGCGGTATGCACAGATCTACGTTCCAGGATATCAACGCTGTTTACGTAAAGCTTTCCTAATCGAAAACCTTACGGGCGCTGACCCGGATACTTAAAAGAAATTCAAATACGGTTACGGCTTGCGGTGTATCTCAAAAAGGTACGCCGCACCGAACTGTATTTATTCTTTTAATCTTTTACTTCAACACTTTTAGGTGATATACGCATCACTGTGTTGGGTGAGTAAAGCCTTGTTTCCCCGAAATTTTGGGGATTTCCGCGAACGGCAATACAAGCTGCATTCGCTAAGTTCACAAAATTGATGTGCCAAAGGCGGCAGAATAGTTTCCGAGCTTTTGCGCACATTTTTTGTTATATTGTCATATTGTCGTTTATCGGACAAGGCCGCGGACGCTTTGGCGGCATCGTTCCCAAAAACGTCGGCGGCTTTGTCCGCATAACCTTTAATCATTCTATTAAACTATCAAAGAGAGGTGGATTGCACATGACTAAGTACATCTTAAAGCGCGTGGGCTATTCCATTGTTACCCTGTTCCTGTTGGTCGCGATCACATTTTTCATGATGCAGCTTCTTCCGGGCGACCCGTTCACCGGTGAAAAGCAGCTTCCTGCGGCACAGATGGAAGCGCTTTATGCGAAATACGGTCTTGATAAGCCCGTATGGCAGCAGTTCTTCATTTATATCGGTAATGTTGTGCAGGGCGACCTTGGCGTTTCCCTTACCTATAACCGTGCGGTCACATTGATGATCACCGAAGCATTTGCCATTTCGTTTGACGTCGGTATCCGTTCCATTTGCTTCGCCTTCATCGGCGGCGTACTGCTCGGCACACTCGCAGCCATCAAGCGCGGCAAGGCAGCCGACACAGTTGCCATGATTATTGCACTGCTCGGTGTTTCCGTTCCGTCGTTCGTTGTGGCCTCTGTTTTGCAGTATTTCCTCGGCCTCAAGCTGTATATGGCAACGGGCATGCGTATTTTCGCTATTACCGGCTGGGAAGGCTTCAACAGCCACATTCTCCCGGTTATCGCACTCGGCTTCGGTTCTCTCGCAACGATTTCCCGTCTGATGCGTACCAGCATGCTGGACGTTCTCGGTCAGGATTACATCAAGACCGCTAAGGCAAAGGGCCTTTCCCAGAGCGGCATCATCTTTAAGCATGCAATGCGCAACGCCATCATGCCGGTCGTCACGGTCCTCGGCCCGATCACGGCAGGCATCCTCACCGGCGGCTTCGTTGTAGAAAGCGTTTTCGGTATCCCGGGCCTCGGCAAGTATTTCGTGCAGAGCATTCAGGGCTTCGATTACACCATGATCTGCGGCACCACGGTTTTCTACGGCGCGTTCCTTATTATTGCGAACCTCGTAGTCGATATTGCGTATGGTCTCATTGATCCGCGCGTGAAATTGGAGGGCTGAGTATGACACAGATAGATAAAAGCCGTTTTGAGTGGATCGGTTCCGACTCCGCTCGCCGCGAGGGCATTTCCCGCCCGAGCACGACCTTCTGGAAAGACGCCATCGGCAGGCTGATGAAAAACAAAGTTGCCGTTGTGTGTTTCTTCATCATCGTGCTTCTCATCCTTTCCTGCATCATCGTGCCGTTCTTCTCTCCGTTTGAGAGCCGCGAACAGCACCTTGGCGAAGTCAACAAGGGCTTCATGACAGTTTGTACAGATCCCCGTTATGAGGGACAGCACCATGTACACTATTTCGGCACCGATAACCTCGGCCGTGACCTTTTCCTGCGCGCCTTTGAAGGCGGCCGCGTCTCTCTGATGATCGCGTTCGCAGCCGTGTTTGTCAACCTCATCGTCGGCCTGATCTACGGCGGTATTTCCGGTTACATCGGCGGCGCGGTTGATACCATCATGATGCGTATCGTGGAGATCGTCAACGGTATTCCGTACCTCATCGTCGTTATCCTTTTGATGATGGTGCTCCCGAAGGGCATCTTCACCATGGTCGTCGCCTACGGCATCACCGGCTGGACCGGCATGGCACGTCTTGTGCGTGGTCAGGTGCTCCAGCTCAAGAGTCAGGAGTATATCGTGGCGGCAGAAGCCATGGGCGCAAAGAGCTCCAGAATCATTGCAAAGCACCTCATTCCGAATGCACTTTCCGTTATCATCATCAACGTCACCCTCGCAATTCCGAGCGCGATTTTCACCGAGGCATTCCTTTCCTACATCGGTCTCGGTGTTCCGGTTCCGCAGCCGTCTTGGGGCGTTCTGGCAAAGGGCGGTCAAGATGTGTTCATGACGTATCCGTACCAGCTTGTTGTGCCGGCAGTTGCCATCAGCCTTACAATGCTTTCCTTCAACCTGTTGGGCGACGGCCTGCGCGATGCATTTGACCCGCGCTTGAGGAGGTAATTCAACATGAATAAAGTATTAGATGTGCAGAACCTGCACGTTTCCTTCGATACCTACGCCGGTGAGGTCAAGGCTGTCCGCGGCGTCACATTCTCGCTGAGCGAGGGCGAAGTGCTCGCCATCGTCGGTGAGTCCGGCTGCGGCAAGAGCGTCACGGCGCAGACCATCATGAAGCTGAACCCCATGCCGCCCGCAAGAATTAAAGAGGGCAGCGTGCAGCTCGGCGAGCACGACATCGTAGCCGCGAACGAAAAAGAAATGCAGAAGATTCGCGGCAAGGAAGTTTCCATGATCTTCCAGGACCCGATGACCTGCCTGAACCCGACAAAGCCCGTCGGCAAGCAGATTGTCGAGGCCATTCAGCACCACCGTCATCTTTCCAAGGCAGAGGCGAAGGCGGAAGCCATTAAGTATCTCTCCCTTGTTAACATTCCGAACCCGGAAGAGCGTGCAAAGCAGTATCCGCACGAATTCTCCGGCGGCATGCGTCAGCGTGCCATGATCGCAATGGCACTTTCCTGCAACCCGAAGCTCCTCATTGCCGATGAGCCGACCACCGCACTGGACGTGACCATTCAGGCGCAGATTATGGATCTGCTCGCCGAGATCAAAGAGAAGACCAGCACCGCGATTATCCTCATCACGCACGACCTCGGCGTCGTGGCGTCCATGGCAGACCGCGTGGCGGTCATGTATGCAGGTAAGGTTGTAGAGACCGGCACCTGCGAGGATATTTTCTACCGCAATGCGCACCCGTACACGCAGGCATTATTAAAGAGCCTGCCGTCCGTGGATATGAACAAGACCCAGCGTCTTGTTTCCATCCCCGGCACACCGCCGGATTTGCTGAACCCGCCGAAGGGCTGCGGTTTCGGTGCCCGCTGCACACACTGCATGAAGATTTGTCATGAGGAGCAGCCGCCGGTATTCAAGGTGGGCGAGGGTCATGAGGCAGCATGCTGGCTGCTCCATCCCGATTGCCCGAGCGTAGCAGAAAGGGGTGAGCCGGATGAGCAGTAATGAAAAACTGATCGTTCTGGACGACGTATGCAAGCACTTTAAGGTTTCCGGCGGTATGCTGAAGGCCGTCGACCACATTTCTCTCGATATTTATAAGGGCGAAACGCTCGGCCTTGTCGGCGAGTCCGGCTGCGGCAAGTCCACGCTCGGCCGTGTGGCCATGGGCATTTATCCCGCAACGTCCGGCAAGCTCTACTATGCCGGCGAAGAGCTGAATCTGAAAAACGCCGCAACGCGTTTCAAGTATGCAAAAAAAGCGCAGATCATTTTCCAGGATCCGTACGCTTCTCTGGATCCGCGTATGACCGTTTCCTCCATCATTGAAGAGGGTATGGTCATCCACGGCATGTACGACGCAAAGCGCCGTCAGGAGCGCGTATACGAGCTCCTCGAGCTGGTCGGCCTGAACAAAGAGCACGCCAACCGCTTCCCGCATGAGTTCTCCGGCGGTCAGCGCCAGCGTATCGGCATTGCCCGTGCGCTCGCTATCGAGCCGGAATTCATCGTGTGCGATGAGCCGATCTCAGCACTGGACGTTTCCATCCAGTCCCAGATCATCAACCTGCTGCACGACCTGCAGCAGCAGCTCGGACTGACGTTCCTCTTCATTGCGCATGACCTCAACATCGTCAAGTACATCAGCGACCGTATCGCCGTTATGTACCTCGGCAATGTCGTTGAGCTCGCTTCTTCCGACGATCTGTATGCGCACACGCTGCATCCGTACTCCAAGGCTCTGCTTTCTGCAGTGCCGATTCCGGACCCGAGTGCAGAAGCGCAGAAGCACCGCCAGATTCTTTCCGGTGACGTGCCGAGCCCGATCAACACGCCGAAAGGCTGCAACTTTGCCGGCCGTTGCCCGGTCGCCTGCGACAAGTGCAGAGAGTCGAAGCCGCAGTTGCGTGAAATTCGTCCGGGTCATTTCTGCGCCTGCCATCTGGTAGAGCCGGAAATCTGATTGGATCTGTAAGTGAAAATCAAAGCTCCCGTTCACAGGCTTTCGTGAACGGGAGCTTTTGCTATAGGGTAAAACCCGGGAAATAAAATGCCTGCCGTGCAGAACCTCTTGATTCCTGCATGGCGGGCATTTTGGTAAAAAATTGAAATCAGCCGTCAAATGTGCGGTCAAGCTCCGGACAGGAGACTTTTTCGTTTTGGAGCAGCTTTTGCGCAGCCGGGAAAAGCGTTTTCGCAAGCTCCAGTGCTTTGCCGTACAGTTCGATAAGGTGCTCCGTGCACAGCTTGCAGCTCGGCACGTCCTGCGTGGTCATCATCATATCGGCAATGGCGTCGTGGTGGAACGTGATGTAAAGCCCGGTGTCAATGGCGCGGCGCAGCGCCTTGTTCGGCGTGAACAGCACACGGCCGTAGAATACCATGGAGGAGATGCTCTTTTCGGTCAGCGCCACAGTAGCTTCCGGCGTGTAGAAGGGCGTAATCACGGCGGCGTTGCGCGTGTTCACTTCAAAATGACCGCACGGGTCAAAGTGCTGTGGGTCTTTACCGTCTTTGAGTAACAAAGCGCGGTCGAAAGCGGTCTCCGTCGCCGCGTGCGTGACGTTGAATTCTTTCATCGCCGTGTGGATGTACGGGTGGCAGATAGAATCCAGCGTAAAGTGGCACAAAAGCCCGTAGAAATACGCGCGGGCAGCATCTTTGTCCTGCGCAGACGCAATGACCTTCTGTGCGCGCTGTAAAAAGTAGCGCCCGGAGCGCTTGTGTGCCGCATAGCCGATGCGGTTCACCTTGTTCGGCAGAACGGGTCGATAGAAAAAGTAGATGTCCGGTCCGTGTAAGCCAATGTCAAAAAGCCCGCGGTGCGCGGTGCAAATGCTGCGGATGTCCTCCGGCAGCTGTTTTAAAACATCGCAGCCAAAGCGATAATGGGTATAAAAAGCAGGCATAACGGTAACTCCTTCCGTAAAGGGTTTCTATTTATATGTATCATAACCGTTTTTAAAGCGTTTTACAACGAAAATTTTCGTTCACGTGATTTTTTCACAGAAACTTAACTGTGCGGCTTGATAAAATCCACAAAATCGTTTATCATTATAACAAAGAGAATACACCGTAAACGGCATAGATCATGTAGAAAGGAAAAATAAAATGAGCAATCCGTATAAGATCGATTGGAACGAGTATGCCGCGCTGGCGCGGCAGGCCGTGGCGGAAGGCTGCGTGCTGCTGAAAAATGACGACAACGCGCTGCCAATCCGAAAGGGTGAGCGCGTTTCCGTGTTCGGCAGAATTCAGTTCGACTATTATAAGAGCGGCACAGGCTCCGGCGGTGCAGTTAATACCCGCTATGTCACGAACATTCTGGACGCTTTAAAAGAAAACAAAGACATTTCCGTCAACGAGGAGCTGGAGCAGACCTACCGTGACTGGCTGAAGGACCATCCGTTTGAAAAGGGCATGGGCTGGGCACAGGAGCCGTGGTGCCAGGAGGAAATGCCCGTCACGAAAGAGCTCGCCGAGCAGGCTGCTGCAAAGTCCGATATCGCCGTTGTCATCATCGGCCGCACCGCGGGTGAAGATAAGGACAACAGCGCCGCAGAGGGCAGCTATCTCTTGACGGCCGCCGAACATCAGATGTTAAAAGAGGTTTGCGGCGCGTTCAAGCGTGTTGCGGTTCTGCTGAACGTCGGCAATATCATGGATATGAAGTGGGTGAAAGAATACGATCCCGCCGCTGTGCTGTACGTCTGGCAGGGCGGCCAGGAGGGCGGCGCAGGCGCTGCAGATGTTCTCACAGGCACTGTCACGCCGTGCGGCAAGCTGAGCGACACCATCGCGCTTGACATCAGCGATTATCCGTCCACAGAGGGCTTCGGTGATCCCACACGGGTCATTTATAAAGAAGACATCTACGTCGGCTACCGCTACTTTGAGACGTTCGCAAAAGACTGTGTGCTGTATCCGTTCGGCTACGGTCTCAGCTACACGACCTTCACCCGCACGGTTGAAAGCTTCGATTTCGACGGCGAGACCGTTACAGAGAAAGTCACTGTGAAAAACACCGGCGACGTGCAGGGCAAAGAGGTTGTCACCGTCTTCGTTGAAGCACCGCAGGGCAAGCTCGGCAAGGCCGTAAGAAGCCTCGCCGCATTCGCAAAGACCGAAACCCTGCAGCCGGGCGAAAGCGAAACGCTTACGCTCACGTTCCCAATCGCAAATCTTGCGTCCTACGACGACAGCGGCGTTACGGGACACAGATTCTGCTATGTGCTTGAAAGCGGCGCGTATAACGTCTACACGGGCGGCTGCGTGCGCGGCGCAAAGCTCTCCGGCAGCTTTGAAGTGAAAGAAGATACCGTTACCCGCACGTGTGTGCAGGCGTGCGCGCCGGTCACGAAGTTTGACCGCATGGTGAATCACAATAACACAATCGCATTCGAGCCCGCACCGCAGCGCGAATACGATATGGCGGCCCGCAGCGCGGCGGCATTAAAGCCTGCAAAGCCGTATACGGGCGACAAGGGCATCAAGCTCGGCGATGTATTCGACGGCAAAGCGGAGCTGGAAGACTTTGTAGCGCAGCTTTCCGACGAAGACCTCATCTGCCTTATGCGCGGCGAGGGCATGAACTCTCCGAAGGTCACAGCGGGCACCGCAGGCGCGTTCGGCGGCGTCACGGAAAACCTCGTCAACTTCGGTATTCCCACAGCTTGCTGTGCAGACGGCCCCTCCGGCATTCGTATGGACTGCGGCACCATCGCGTTCAGCCTGCCGAACGGCACCTTGCTCGCCTGCACCTTTAATGAGAAGCTGAATGAAGAGCTTTTCGCCATGCAAGGCAAAGAGCAACGCAAAAACCGCATCGATACACTTCTCGGCCCGGGTCTCAATATCCACCGCAGCCCCTTAAACGGCAGAAACTTCGAGTATTTCTCGGAGGACCCGCTGCTCACCGGCAAGCTCGCCGCCGCACAGCTGCGCGGTATGCGCCGCTTCGGTGTCACCGGCACCATCAAGCACTTTGCCTGCAACAACCAGGAGTTTAAGAGAACCGAGATCGATTCCGTCCTTTCCGAGCGCGCACTGCGTGAAATTTACCTGCGCGCGTTTGAAACGGCCGTAAAAGAGGGCGGCGCATACTCTGTCATGTCCACCTACGGTGGTCTGAACGGCATTTGGACGGCCAGCAACTTCGACCTGCTCACGACCATCTTGCGCGACGAGTGGGGCTTCATAGGTACCGTTATGACCGACTGGTGGGCAAAGGGCAACGATCGCGAGGGCGAAGAAGCCACCCGCGAGAACGTCGCCGCACAGGTGCGCGCGCAGAATGACCTCAACATGGTTAACGCGGACGCCGCCTCGAACAGCCAACACGATAATTTGGACGACGCCCTTGCAGACGGCAGACTGACGCGTGACGCGCTCGTGCGCTCTGCGATGAATATCTGCCGCACCGTGATGAACTCGCCTGTGATGGAGCGCAGCCTCGGCCGCATGAGCGATGAGGAGCGTGAAGCCGCAGAAGCGGAGAAGACGAGCGAAGATTACGTCGATTTCAACGGCGAGTATCAGTTCATCGATGACGAAGCTCCGCTCGACATTTCCGCAGTCAATACGGAAAAAGGCGCTTCCACCGTTCTCGGCATCCGCTATAAGAAAAACGGCCTCTATAAGTTTGTCATGCGCGTAAAAGCAAACGCCAATGAAGTGGCGCAGATTCCGATGTCTATCTTCATCGACGGTAACCTGCGCGGCATGGTCATGATCAACGGCACGAACGGCGAGGTCGTTACCGCAGAGCAGGACATCGGCGTGCTGTTCGGCGGCACGAATTATCTCAAGCTCTACTTCGGCCAGACCGGTATGGAGATCGAAGAGATTAAATTCGTCTGCACACAAGCATTTTAAGTGAATTCATATGCAAAATTGCAGGATTATTCTCTAAAAGCAGGGAATGACCCTGCTTTTTGCATTTTTAAAGCCGTACACTTTCATTTTAGCGCAAAATCGCTTGCAATTTATTTTGTATACTATATAATATACTATATAATAGGAATAAATACCGTATAAAATCAAAGAGAAAGGCAGTTGTTTACATTGAAAAAATATGACGAAAACCGTGCGTTCGCACTGCTCGATAAAATCGGCTTTACGCGCGTGGCCGGCTCCTCAGAAGAATTAAAAGCCGCGGAAATCCTGAAAGCGGAGTGTGAAAGCTTCGGTCTGTCCGCCGTGATTGAGCCGTTTGAGATCGAATCCGCCGAAGTGGAAGCGACCTTCGAGATTCTGGAGCCGTACCGCAAGAGCTACACCGTGCGCGGTTACCAGTGCGCGGAAAGCACCGCCGCAGACGGCCTTACGGCGGATTTTGTCTACGTGGAAAACGCGCTTCCGGTCGACCTGTTGAATGTCAAGGGCAAGATTGTGCTCGTCAACGGCTTCCTGCGCGTGCCGCTGTACCGCAGCCTGATGGAAGCGGGCGCCGCAGCTGTCGTCACCATGGACGGCGATATTCACGATGACCTCGAGAATACCGACCTTCATCAGCGCAAGCTGCGCAGTGCGCTGCGTACGTTCGGCAATGCACCGGCAGTACAGCTGCGCACCGTGGACGCTATGGAGATTGTCAACAAAGGTGCATCCCGCGCAAAGGTTACTGTACAGAACAAGAACATTACACTCACGTCGCACAATGTGATTGCGGAGATCAAGGGCACCGAGCACCCGGAGCAGATTATCTCCTTCGGCGCACATTATGACTCCGTTGAATTTTCCAAAGGCGTATACGATAACGGCGCAGGCTCCGTTATCAACATGGAAGCGGCGCGTTGGTTCGCGCAGCACCCGCCGAAGCGTACCGTAAAGTTCTGCTGGTACGGCAGCGAGGAGATTGGACTTGAGGGCAGTAAGGCATTCGTGCGCGACCACAAGGATGAGCTGAAAGATCACGTCTTCATGATTAACGTTGACGTCGGTGCGCCGATCCTCGGCTATAACACGGCGGCTGTCACAGGCGAGGAATCCCTCGTACACTACACCGATTACATGCTCAAAATCAACGGCCTCTCCGCTGTGACGCGCCAGAGCATTTATTCTTCTGATTCCATCCCGTTTGCGGATAACGGCATTCCGGCAATCAACTTCTCCCGCGACGGTGCAAAAGGTGCGGCGTATATCCACAACCGTTTTGATACCATGGAGTTCCTTTCTGCAGAGGCACTCGGCAAAACGCTGGAGATTGTGCTCACGTATGCCGATACGCTGATCAATGCGGCGGTATTCCCGGTGGAAAAGAAAATTCCGGACAATATCAAGGAAGACATTGACAAGTATCTTTATAAGAAAGAGCTTGCCGAGGCGGAGGCAAAATGAGCGAAGTCAAGCGATATACCTTACCCGAAGTTCCGCACCTTGTGCACGGGCGCACAAACGGCTCGTTAACGCC
Organism: Hominenteromicrobium sp.; assembly: GCF_046974225.1. Lineage (NCBI taxonomy): Bacteria > Bacillati > Bacillota > Clostridia > Eubacteriales > Oscillospiraceae > Hominenteromicrobium > Hominenteromicrobium sp. The sequence continues at coordinate 130,553 of NZ_JBKWAE010000002.1, forward strand.
GCTCACGCTGTTCTGGACGGCGGCGGGCTTAGAACTTAATGTGCGCGGCAGCGAGCTGTGGGTGGAATTTACGGCGGATTGGGACATCCACGAGCCGTGGTACAGCTTTATGGTGAATGGCGAGTTCTTCTCCCGCCGCATGGCGCAGAAGGGCACGGAGCGCGTGTGCGTGTTCCGCGGCATGGACCCCGAAAAGGTCAAGAACGTGCGCATCTTTAAAGATACGCAGGCCATGAACGCCGACCCGGAGAGTGTTTTGCAGATTAACGCCGTCGAAACAGACGGCGAATTCCTGCCCGTGCCGGAGCGCAATTTAAAGATCGAATTCATCGGCGACAGCATCACGAGCGGCGAGGGCGACATCGGCGCGAAAGCGGAAACAGACTGGATTTCCATGTTCTTCAGCGCGGAGAATAACTACGCTGTCATGGTGTCCCGTGCTTTAAACGCCGATATCCGTGTCTCATCGCAGAGTGGCTGGGGCGTGTGCTGCGGCTGGAACAACGACCCAAACAGCGCCATTCCGCCCATCTACGGGCAGCTTTGCGGCCTTTTGAGCGGCGAAAAAAACATTGCCCTCGGCGCGAAAGAGCCGTATGATTTCACAAAATGGCAGCCGAATTACGTCTTCATCAACCTCGGTACAAACGACTGCGGTGCGTTTTCACAGCCTGCCTGGACAGATGAAACAACCGGCGAGACGTTTCAGAACCGCCGTACGGAAGACGGTAAGCTGAACCCCGAAGACGAAGCGCGTTTTGCGCACGGCGTGACCGCGTTTTTAAAGCAATTGCGTGGGTATTACCCCAACGCCCGTCTTGTGTGGATCTACGGTATGCTCGGCTTGGAGCTTGTCCCGGCGCTGCAAAAGGCCATAGACGATTACAAAGCGGAAACGGGCGACACGAACGCGGAATTTCTGTCGCTGACGGATGACCTCAAAAATCGCGGCTGCCGTGACCACCCCGGTGTGGGCGCACACCGCACCGCGGCAAACGAGCTTATTGCTTATATAAAGAAACAGAACGCATGAGATAAAGCATCACGGTCGGCCCTAAAAAGCTGCCCGTGATGTTCTATTATATATAAGAAGCAAATTAAAAACGTGCGCGGCACGGAAACAAAACTCTATGTAAAACGCGGGTTATGTAAACTTAACATGTGTATTCTATACATCGGTTGACGATAATTTTTTCTGCGGACACGGTGAGACGCATTTCGACACAAAATCGGCCCGATTGAAACGGACATCCCGCTTCCAAAAGCCGCACATGCGATTTTTTCGGAGAGCTGCCCAAAATACCGCACGCTTTTTATGAAATATACCTGCCTTTTGACCGCGGTTTTTTGAAAATTTCTGCTGTAAAGGAAAAGTGCCGCACAGCACATGGAATGTATTAAATTCGGAACAATATACGATATAAAACGGGAAAACACAGAAAGTTCGCGAAATTCATCGAAATGGATATGCAAGAATATACAATATTAAGGCATAAGAAAATTTGTTCGATGTTTTTGCTTTTGCAAAATTTTTGCAAATTGCACAGAGCGCCGCAAAAAAGTTCCGTAAAAAAGGCAAATAATCGCTTTCAAAAATATCAAATGAGTTGTTATGTAAATTAAAACGCCATGCGTAACTCAGCATATTGCACAAAAATAACCTTTCGAAAAACTTGACAGACTATCATTTTCACATTATACTCTCAAATGACTTTTGGAAAGGGCATTTTGTACCCGTATTTCAAAGGTCAGAAAAGGTAGTGGACGCAAAGCAAGAGGGCGGGGTGGCCGCCGAAGCTTTGCCAAATCGAAGCGCAAAACGCTTCACAGTTTTTTGAAAGGAGCAAGAGCTATGCGGCATGTTAGAAAACAGCAAAAGAGCCTGATGCCGAAGATCCTTCTGATCGTCGTTCTGGTTGCAGCGCTCAGCATCTCTTCCGTTGTTACGGTTATGGCAAATACCGCCGATATCACCGTATATGACGGCTCCGAAACATACAGATTCAGTATGATCGGTCAGAACCCGCAGGATATTCTTTCCCGCGCACAGACCGAGGGCATGGCGCCCGTTTCGGATATCGATACCTACGACTTCTCCCCGGAGAACGGCACGCTCACCGTGCAGCGCTTTGTGCGCGTTTCCGTCAAGGAGGATAACGCCTCCCAGATGATTTTAGCCCCGAAAGGCAAAACGCTTTCCGACGTGTTTGCGGAAAACGAGATTACGCTCGGCGCAAGAGATACGGCAGATGCCGATCTCACCGCTGCGCTTACGGCAGACATCGCCGTGCAGATCACCCGTGCAAAGCGTGTGTTTGTTTCGGCAGACGGCAAGCGCCGCATGGAAGACCTCAACGAGGGCACCGTAGAAGACGCGCTGAAAGCCGCCGACATCACGCTCGGCGAAAACGACACCGTCACACCGGCCATGGATACCGCACTTACAAACGGTATGCGCATCCGCGTGCAGCGTTACCTTGACCTCACCGTTACGGCAGACGGCAAAACGACCGAGAAGAGCGTTGCCGCTGAAAATTACAGCGATGCCGTAGAAGCCATGGGTATTACGCTCGGCGAGAACGACCGCATTCTGGTCGCGACCGCAGAGGGTGAAAAGCAGGTGAAGGCAGAGGATAACGTATCGAGCGGCGATGTGATCCGCGTTGTGCGCATCCACACCGAAGAGATCACCGAGAACGAAGCTGTCGCGTACAGCACGGTATACGAAGATACCGAAGAGCTCTATGAGGGCGAAACGGAGACGAAGACCGAGGGCGTGGAAGGTGAAGCCAAAGTTACCTACACGGTCACGTATGCGGACGGCGAGGAAGAAAACCGCGTCGTCAAGACGAAAGAAGTTTTAAAGGAAGCGAAGAGCGCGGTCGTGCTGCGCGGTACAAAAGAGAAGCAGAACGTCTTCACGGATGCTTCCGGCGCACCGTCCTCCTTTGAGTATAGCCTTACGGGCTCCTGCACTGCATACTATGCACCGGCAGGCGCCGTCACATCCATCGGCGCTACACCGCAGGTCGGTTATGTCGCCGTAGACCCAAACCGCATCCCGTACGGTTCGCTGCTGTACATCACCGCGGTGGACGGCTCGTGGACATATGGCTACTGCTACGCCATGGACACCGGCGGAGCGGCCATGTGCGGCGACATCGTGGCAGACCTCTACTACGATACGCTGGAAGACTGCACCGCATTCGGCAGACGTGATATGATCGTCTACGTTGTGCGCGCAGGCTGGTAAATAAAGTTACCCCCCTTGATAACAAGAGACATGTTATCAAGGGGGGTTAAATAATATTTCAAAAATATTAATGAACTGTTGACAATAATGGATAGGATACAACAGGTCCGGTGCGGTATAGATATGGATCGGAAGTGAAGATTACCCGTACATTAAACCGCTAGTTTCTTATGATAGGAGTATTACTGTGAAGAAATTAAACCGGAAAATTATCGGGCGGGTCTGCGTGGGCATCGTGCTGCTCGCGCTTGTGCTCTGGCTTATGCCGCTGCCCCTGCCGTTCCATATTTCCCTCTCCGGCGTGCGGGTGGAGGACAGTACGGCGGCGGAGCCCGCCGCGCTGGAGGCCAAGGGCTGGCGGCTGTGCCGGTTCCTGCGTAGGACGGAGCTGCGGGCGTCGTTTACGGTGGAGACGGCGCAGGGAACGAAAATCTACGAGCCGGTGGATTGCCTGTGGGAGCTGACGTTTCCGGACGGGCCGATCCGCCATGCGGACGGCGGCTGGTATGATCCCGCGTCAAACGCAATTGAGACGCTGCGCTTTGTGTACGGTGCCGACGGCACGACCGCCTTTTTCGAAGTCATGGACGATGGGCAGGATAAGCAGTTCGTGTTCTCTGCAGACGGGCGTGAGCCGGCGGAAACGATGGATTTCCTGCGCGTAGAGCCTGTAGATGCATAGAAAGTGTGCGATAAAAAGAAAGACGGGGCGGTCGGGCCGTCCCGTTTTTTGCTTCGTCGGTTGTATGCCGCGCGGGTGAAAGCACAAGATACGGCGCAAATTGAAAAAACGGAAAAAGCCGCAGAAAAGCTGAAAAATTTTTCGAAAAAAGGGGTTGCAATTTCATACTTTGCCTGTTATAATAATACTTGCGTGACTGCGACAGATATGCGATGAAGCGGGAGGTTGCGGCTGAGACATGCCGGTTTTTCCGTGGAGTATGTCCGATTTCAAACCGGGCGACACAATTTGATACGCTGAGCGGCTCCTACGGGAGTGGCGCGCGGAACCATGCGTTGATTTCTAAGGCGCACAGGCCGGACAAAAAGGCAGATCAATGGTTTTTTTATGAGGGTTTTGTGATTTTACACCGACCCAAAAGCATCCCGGATTTCACAAAAGTGAATATCCGGTTTTTATATGGCTTCTTGGTGAAACACCCGGGCCAGTGTTCATAAAAACCCCCGCCCGCCAACTAAAATTTAACAGGAGGCGATTTAAGTGGCAGTCAAAGAAAAGATCAGGATTAGAATTAAGGGTTACGATCATCAGGTTGTCGATCAGGCAGCTGAAAAGATCGTGCAGACCGCAAAGCGCACGGGCGCAAGAGTTTCCGGCCCGGTACCGCTGCCGACAGAGAAGCAGATCGTCACGATTCTGCGCGCTGTTCATAAGTACAAGGACAGCCGTGAGCAGTTCGAGATGAGAACCCATAAGAGACTTATCGACATCCTGAGACCCAGCAACAAAACCGTTGAGGCGTTGATGGGCTTAGAGCTCCCCGCCGGTGTTGAGATCGAAATCAAGCTCTGATTTCGTTCGACAGATAACCGCTCAACCTACAGGCAGGAGGGTCATGTCGGAGAGATCCGACCAATAACCTAAAGGAGGATACAAAATGCAGAAAGCAATCATCGGCAAGAAGATCGGCATGACGCAGATCTTCGACGAAAAGGGCAGAGTCGTGCCCGTAACAGTTGTTGAAGCCGGTCCGTGTGTTGTCACACAGAAGAAGACTGTTGAAAACGACGGCTACGATGCAGTTCAGGTTGGCTTCGGCGATCAGAAGCCGCAGCGCGTGAGCAAGCCGCTCACCGGCCACTTCAAGAAGGGCGACGTTGCCCCGAAGAAGACCCTGAAGGAATTCAGATTCAGCGATTGCGGCGCTTACAACGTAGGCGACCTCATCAAGGCTGACGTGTTCGCAAACGGCGACAAGGTTGACGTAACGGGCACCAGCAAAGGTAAGGGTTACGCCGGCGTCATCAAGCGCTGGAACTTCCAGAGACTTAAAGAGACCCACGGTTCCGGCCCGGTTGCACGCCACGGCGGTTCCAACGGTGCTTGCTCCAGCCCGTCCAGAGTTTGGAAGGGCCTGAAGATGGCTGGTCACCTCGGCGCAGAGAAGGTCACAGTCCAGAACCTCGCTGTTGTCAAGGTAGACGCAGAAAACAATCTCATCGCAGTTAAGGGCGCTATTCCGGGCCCGAACGGCGGCACCGTTGTTCTGCGCGACAGCGTGAAAGCGTAAGGGAAGGAGGAATAAAGAATGCCTACAGTAGCAGTTTTGAACATGGCAGGCAAAGAGGTCGAAAAGATCGAGCTTGCAGAAGGCGTTTTCGGTATTGAGCCGAACGTTTCCGTCATGAATGATATGGTCAAGGCGTATCTCGCAAACCAGAGACAGGGCACACAGTCCGCCCTCACCCGTTCCGAAGTTTCCGGCGGCGGCAGAAAGCCGTGGAGACAGAAGGGCACAGGCCGTGCAAGACAGGGCTCCACCAGAGCTCCGCAGTGGACACACGGCGGCATCGTGTTCGCACCGAAGCCGAGAGATTACACCGTCACCCTCAACAAGAAGGTGAAGCGTCTCGCTATGAAGTCCGCACTCTCCAGCAAGGTCCAGGATAACGAAATGATCGTTGTCGATTCCATCGCAACCGAGGGTTACAAGACGAAGAAGATTGCTGAGATGCTCAAGGCGCTCGGCAGCGAGAAGAAGGCGCTCATCGTTCTCTCCGAGGTCGATGCACAGGTCATCGCTTCCGCAGCGAACATCCCGGGCGTTAAGACCGCACAGGTCAACACGCTGAACGTATATGACATCCTCAACGCGGACAAGTTCATCGTTGTAAAGGATGCCGTCTCCAAAATTGAGGAGGTGTACGCATAATGAAAGCGCAGGACATCGTCATTCGCCCCATCATCACGGAGAAATCCATGACCGGCGTTGCGAATAAGAAGTACACATTTGAAGTCTGCCAGGATGCAAACAAGATTGAAATCGCTAAGGCGGTTGAAGAGCTGTTCGGCGTCAAGGTTCAGAAGGTCAACACCCTGAACGTTCGCGGCAAGTTCCGCCGCCAGGGCAGATATGAAGGCTACACCAGAGCTTGGAAAAAGGCTGTTGTAACCCTCACCGAGGGCAGCAAGTCCATCGAGTTCTTCGAGTCCATGGTTTAATTCGGCTCGAGTAATTCGAACCCCAAGGGCATGAATGGGAATTTGCCCGATCCCGCAAAGCCAAACAAGGAGTGAAACACAATGGCAATCATTAACTATAAGCCGACTACGAATGCTCGCCGCAACATGTCCACCACGGACTTCAGCGCATTGAGCAAGACGGGTCCGGAGAAGAGCCTGCTGGCTCCGAAGAATAAAGCTGCCGGCCGCAACAGCTACGGCAGAATCACCGTTCGCCACAGAGGCGGCGGCAACCGCAAGAAGTACCGTGTGATCGACTTCAAGCGCCAGAAGAACGACATGGCTGCTACGGTCCTTACCCTCGAGTACGACCCGAACCGTTCCGCTTTCATCGCACTCGTGCAGTACGAAGACGGCGAGAAGAGATACATCATCGCACCGAACGGCCTGAAGGTCGGCGATCAGGTATTCTCCGGTAAGGATGCAGATATTAAGCCCGGCAACGCACTGCCGCTCGCAAATATCCCCACCGGTACCTTTGTCCACAACGTTGAGCTTTATCCCGGCAAGGGCGCACAGCTTGCCCGTGCAGCCGGCATCATGGCTCAGCTGATGGCTAAGGAAAACGGCATGGCTCTGCTGAGACTCCCGTCCGGCGAGCTGAGAAATGTTCCGGATGCCTGCATGGCAACCGTCGGCCAGGTTTCCAATATCGACCACGAGAACGTGAAGATCGGTAAGGCCGGCCGTAAGAGAAACATGGGTTGGAGACCGACCGTCAGAGGTTCCGTCATGAACCCGAATGACCACCCGCACGGCGGCGGTGAGGGCAAGAGCCCTGTTGGTCGCCCGGGCCCGGTTACACCGTGGGGCAAGCCGGCTCTTGGTTATAAGACTCGTTCCAAGAAGAAGGCAAGCAACAAGTTCATCGTTAAGCGCAGAAACGGTAAGTAAGGCACGGAAAGGAGCTTAAAAGAACATGAGCAGAAGCTTAAAAAAGGGTCCTTTTTGTCAGCCCGCACTGCTTAAAAGGATTCAGGCAATGAATGAGAACGGCGAAAAGAAGATCGTCAAGACATGGAGCCGCGCTTCCATGATCTTCCCGGATTTCGTCGGTCACACAATCGCCGTCCATGACGGCCGCAAGCACGTTCCGGTTTACGTGACAGAAGATATGGTCGGTCACAAGCTCGGCGAGTTCGCCCCGACCCGCACCTTCAAGGGTCACGCCGGTTCCAAGACCAGCCGCTAAGAGAAAGGAGAGTATAAGATGGAAGCAAAAGCAGTTCTGAAGTATACCCGAATTTCTCCCCGCAAGGTTGAGATCGTTCTGGACCTCATCAGAAACAAGCCCGTTGACCTCGCAATGGCAATCCTGAAGCACACCCCGAAGGCGGCGTGCGAAGATCTCGAGAAGCTCCTCAAGAGCGCGATCGCAAACGCAGAGAACAACTTCAACATGGACAGAAACAACCTCTATGTTTCCGAGTGCTACGTTTGCCCGGGTCCGATGCTCAAGAGAATCCGCCCGAGAGCTCAGGGAAGAGCTTACAGAATTTTGAAGAGAACCTCTCATGTCACACTCGTTGTGAAAGAGAAGGAATAAGCGAGGAGGTCACATAAATGGGTCAGAAAGTTAATCCCCACGGCTTACGCGTGGGCGTCATCAAAGACTGGGATTCCCGCTGGTTCGCAAAGAAAGCTGATTTCGGCGATACGCTCGTTGAGGACTACAACCTCCGCAAAACGCTGAAGAAGCAGCTCTACCTCGCAGGTGTTCCGAAGATTGAAATTGAGCGCGATGCCTCCAAGGTTCGCATTCACATTCACTGCGCAAAGCCCGGTATGGTCATCGGTAAGGGCGGCGCAGAAATCGAGAAGCTCCGCGCACAGTGCGAGAAGCAGCTCGGCAAGCCGGTCGTCATCAACATTGTTGAAGTTAAGCGCCCGGACCTCGACGCACAGCTCGTAGCAGAGAACGTTGCACAGCAGCTCGAAAAGAGAATCGCATTCAGACGTGCGATGAAGCAGTGCATCGGCCGCTCCATGAAGCTCGGCGCAAAGGGTATCAAAATCATGTGCTCCGGCCGTTTGAACGGTGCGGAAATCGCAAGAAGCGAGCAGTATCATGACGGTACCATTCCGCTGCAGACCATCCGTGCGGACATCGATTACGGCTTTGCAGAAGCAGCTACCACCTACGGCCGCATCGGCGTTAAGGTTTGGCTGTACAAGGGCGAAGTGCTCAACGAGAGCAACAACACCCGCAGAAACAATAAGAGAGAAGGAGGACGTGCGTAATGTTACTGCCTAAGAGAGTTAAATACCGCAGAGTGCACAGAGGTCGCCTGACCGGTAAGGCATATCGCGGCAATAAGGTGACATACGGCGACTTCGGCCTTCAGGCTCTTGAGCCCGCATGGATCACCTCCAACCAGATCGAAGCAGCCCGTGTTGCTATGACGCGTTACTGCAAGCGTTTCGGTAAAGTTTGGATCAAAATTTTCCCGGACAAGCCGATCACACAGAAGCCGGCTGAAACCCGAATGGGTTCCGGTAAAGGTTCCCCGGAGTACTGGGTAGCCGTCGTTAAGCCCGGCAGAGTTATGTTCGAGCTCGGCGGTGTTTCGGAAGAGACTGCACGTGAGGCACTTCGCCTTGCAAGCAACAAGCTTCCGATTAAGTGCAAGTTTGTAGCAAAAGAGGAGGGCTAAGAGTAATGAAAGCTTCTGAAATCAGACAGCTCACAGCAGAAGAGCTGAACACAAAACTGAATGACCTCAAGGCTGAGCTCTTTAACCTCAGATTCCAGCTCGCTATTAACCAGCTCGAAAACCCGATGCGCATCTCGGCGGTTAAGAAGGACATCGCTCGTGTTAAGACAGTTATCCGTGCGAATGAGCTTAGCAAAGAGAACGCATAAGGGAAGGGAGGATTAGACGTGAGCGAAAGAAACATGAGAAAGACAACTGTCGGCAAGGTCGTCAGCAATAAGATGGATAAGACAATCGTTGTTGCTGTTGAGGACAGTTACAGACATCCGCTTTACAACAAGATCATCAAGCGTACCGTTAAGAGAAAAGCCCATGACGAAGAGAACGTCTGCGGCATCGGCGACAGAGTGCGTATTATGGAAACTCGTCCCCTCTCTAAGGATAAGAGATGGCGCCTGGTTGAGATTATCGAGAAAGCCAAATAATCGGCTTTAGCAGAAGGAGGAATTTACTGTGATTCAGCAGCAGACTTACCTCAAGGTGGCCGACAACACAGGAGCGAAGGAGCTTATGTGCATCCGCGTTCTCGGTGGTACAGGCCGGAGGTATGCAAATATCGGCGACGTCGTGGTAGCATCTGTTAAAAAAGCAGCACCCGGCGGAGTTGTTAAGAAGGGCGACGTAGTTAAGGCGGTTATCGTAAGATCCGCATCCGGCGTTCGCCGCGAAGACGGCACCTACATTCGTTTCGACGAAAACGCAGCCGTCATCATCCGTGATGATAAAAACCCCAGAGGCACACGTATCTTCGGGCCGGTCGCTCGCGAACTGCGCGACAAGGAATACATGAAGATTCTGTCCCTCGCCCCGGAAGTTCTTTAATTGGAGGTGTCCTGAAATGAGTAAAGTTCATGTTAAAACCGGTGACACCGTCGTTATCCTCAGCGGTAAAGACCGCGGCAAGAAGGGCAAGATCATGGCTGTTTCCCCGAAAGAGGGCAAGGTCATCGTAGAGAATGCCAACATTGTCTCTAAGCACGTAAAGCCCCGCAAGATGGGCGAGGCCGGCGGCATCATCAAGGCAGAGTCCGCGATCTACGCCTGCAAGGTCCAGGTTGTTTGCCCCCGCTGCGGCAAGCCGACCCGTGTCACCCACAAAGTGCTTGAGGATGGCACAAAAGAGCGCATTTGCAAAAAATGCGGCGAGTCGCTTTAATCTGGAGGGAATAAAATGGCAAGACTGAATGATTTTTACAAAGCAGAGGTCGCACCCGCTCTCATGACGAAGTTCGGCTACAAGAGCGTTATGCAGATCCCGAAGCTCGATAAAATTGTGATCAATGTCGGCGCCGGCGAGGCAAAAGACAACGCGAAGGTCATCGATTCCATTTCCGGCGACCTCGCGAAGATCACCGGCCAGAAGCCCATCGTTTGCAGAGCTAAGAAGTCCGTTGCAAACTTCAAGCTCCGTGAAGGCATGCCGATCGGCGTTAAGGTAACGCTGCGCGGCGAGAAGATGTGGGAGTTCATGGACCGCCTGTTCAACGTAGCGCTTCCGCGCGTGCGTGACTTCCGCGGCATCAACCCCAACTCCTTCGACGGCAGAGGCAATTACAGCATGGGTATCAAAGAGCAGCTCATCTTCCCTGAGATCGAGTACGATAAGATCGACAAGGTCCGCGGCATGGATGTGTGCTTCGTTACGACGGCAAATACCGATGAAGAGGGCCGCGAGCTCCTGAAGCTCATGGGCGCTCCGTTTGAAAAGTAAGGAGGGAATACTGTGGCCAAGACTTCAATGAAACTCAAGCAGCAGAGAGAGCAGAAGTTCTCTACGCGCGAATATAACAGATGCAAGATCTGTGGCAGGCCGCATGCCTACCTTCGCAAGTTCGGCATCTGCCGTATCTGCTTCCGTGAGCTGGCTTATAAGGGCCAGATCCCGGGTGTTAAGAAAGCAAGCTGGTAAAAGCTTTATAGGAGGTTAATAAATCATGCAGATTACAGATACAATCGCTGACCTGCTTACCCGTATCCGCAACGCTCAGTCTGCGAAGCATGACACTGTTGACATCCCTGCTTCTAACATGAAGAAGGCTATTTGCCAGATTCTTGTTGACGAAGGTTATGTCAAGAGCTTTACGGTTACCGAGGACGGCAAACAGGGCGTCATCACCGTAACACTGAAGTATGTTGAAGGCGGCGTGCCGGCAATCAAGGGCCTCAAGAGAGTCTCTAAGCCGGGTCTCCGCATCTATTCCAACGCAGCAGAGCTGCCGAAGGTCATGAAGGGCCTCGGCACCGCCATCATCTCCACCTCTAAGGGCGTTATGACCGACCGCGAGGCAAGAAAGATGAACATCGGCGGCGAAGTTCTCGCGTTCATTTGGTAATCAGGGAGGTGCAATAACATGTCCAGAATTGGAAGAAAACCGATAAATATTCCCGCAGGCGTCGAGGTTAAGGTAGACGGTAGCTGCGTAACGGTCAAGGGCCCGAAGGGCACGCTGACTCAGAAGTTCCAGCCGAGCATGAACATCGCTGTGGAGGGCGCTGAGATTGTTGTTACACGTCCGAACGACGACAAAGAGAACCGTTCTCTGCACGGCCTCACCCGTACCCTTATCCACAACATGATCGTGGGTGTAACGGAAGGCTTTAAGAAAGAGCTCGAAGTCAACGGTGTTGGCTACCGTGTTCAGAAGCAGGGCACAAACCTGGTTATGAACCTCGGTTTCTCGCATCAGGTCATCGTTCCGGAAACGGACGAGATCAAGATCGAAGTTCCGGCTCCGAACAAGATCATCATCAATGGCATCGACAAGCAGAAGGTCGGCCAGTTCGCAGCGGAAGTCCGCGAGAAGAGACCGCCGGAGCCGTACAAGGGCAAGGGCATCAAGTACATTGATGAGATTGTTCGCCGCAAGGAAGGCAAGACCGGTAAGGGTAAATAATAGGTTAGGAGTGAGATAAAAATGGTTAGTAAGGCAGATAAGAACGTAGCCAGACTGCGCCGCCACAAGAGAGTTCGCGGCAAGATCAGCGGCACACCGGAAAGACCGCGCCTCGATGTTTTCCGCTCCAATATGCATATTTACGCTCAGATCATCGATGATGTGAACGGTGTTACACTGTGCGCAGCATCCTCGGTTGAGAAGGCGTTTACCGGCAACGGCGGAAACAAAGAAGCAGCACACGCAGTAGGCAAGCTGATCGCAGAAAGAGCAGCAGAAAAGGGTATCACCGATGTGGTCTTCGACCGCGGCGGCTATATCTTCCACGGCCGCGTCAAAGAGCTGGCCGACGGCGCCCGCGAGGGCGGCCTCAACTTCTAAGAAGGAGGAATATTGTTTTGGCTATGAAAATTGACGCATCCACACTCGATCTGAAGGAGCGCGTAGTTGCTATCAACCGCGTTTCCAAGACCGTTAAAGGCGGCCGTATCTTTAAGTTTGCCGCTCTTGTTGTTGTCGGTGACGGCAACGGCATCGTAGGCTTTGGCATCGGCAAGTCCGGCGAAGTTCCGGACGCGATCCGCAAGGGCATTGAAGACGCTAAGAAGAACCTGCAGAAGGTTGCTCTGCGCGGCTCCACCATCCCGCACGAGATCGTCGGCGAATTCGGCGCAGGCCGTGTTCTCTTAAAGCCGGCAGCACCCGGTACCGGCGTTATCGCAGGCGGCCCGGTTCGTGCCGTTGTTGAAAGCGTTGGCATCAAGGACATCCGTACAAAGGCACTGCGTTCCAACAACCCGTGCAACGTTGTACGCGCAACCCTCGCAGGTCTCTCTGAGCTGAGAACTGCAGAAGAGGTTGCAGCTGTTCGCGGCAAGTCCGTAAGTGAAATTCTGTAAGGAGGTTTGCAATATGGCAGACGTAAAGATTACGTTGAAAAAGAGCCTCATCGGCTGCAAAAAGCCCCAGATTGCAACCGCCGAGGCGCTCGGCCTGCATAAGGTCGGCGATACAACCACTCAGCCCGATAATGCACAAACAGAGGGCAAAATCAAGAAGATCATTCATTTGGTCGAGGTTATCAAAGGCTAAGGAGGTGTGTTTGAATGAAGCTCAATGAACTCAGAGCTACCCCGGGCGCAATGCAGGACGCAAAGCGCATCGGCAGAGGTCATGGCTCCGGCAACGGTAAAACAGCCGGTAAGGGCCACAAAGGTCAGAAGGCAAGAGCGGGCCACGGTTTCCGCCCCGGTTTTGAAGGCGGTCAGATGCCGCTGCAGAGAAGAATCCCGAAGAGAGGTTTCAACAATATCTTCGCTAAGGAGATCGTTGCGATCAACCTGAACGCCCTCAACGCCTTTGAAGACGGCGCAGTCGTCGATCAGGCAGCACTCGTTGAAGCAGGCATCATCAAGTCTGCATGCGACGGTGTTAAGGTTCTTTCCAATGGCGCGCTGACCAAAAAGGTTACCGTTAAGGCTAACGCTTTCTCCGAAGCAGCCAAGGCGAAAATTGAGGCTGCAGGTGGGAAGGCCGAGGTGATCTAAGTGTTTAATACACTCAAAAACGCTTGGAGGATCCCGGATCTCCGTAAGAAACTCCTGTATACGCTTTTGATCATCATTGCTTTCCGTTTCGGCTCTGTTGTGCCGGTACCGTTCCTGAACGTTTCCGCGCTCAACACGCTGATGGCAAGCGCCAATGAAACTGCACTGGGTTATATCAATATGTTAACGGGCGGCGCGTTCGCAAATGCAACGCTGTTTGCAATGGGTATCACCCCGTACATCAACTCTTCCATCATCATTCAGCTCCTCACGGTGGCGATTCCCGCCTTGGAGCGCATGGCGAAGGAAGGCGAAGAAGGCAGAAAGAAAATTGCTGCCATTACGAGATACACCACGGTGGGTCTCGGCCTCATTCAGGGTACCGCTTATTATTTCTACCTGAGAAACAATAACATTACCCTGTACAAGGAAGGTTTCTCCGCAGTATTTACTGCAATCATTATTGTTCTCACGTTCACCGCCGGCACGGCGCTGATCATGTGGATGGGTGAGCAGATCAACCAGAAGGGCGTAGGCAACGGCATTTCCATCATCTTGTTTGCCGGTATCGTCGCACGTCTTCCGGTTACGATGGGTCAGATCTGGAGCTACTTCTCGGCTGCAATGCAGTCTCCGGAGAGCTACGGTAAGTACTTTGTCTTTGCACCGCTGTTCATCATCCTTTTCCTCGCGGTCATTTGGGTCATCGTTTTCATGAACGATTCCGAGCGCCGCATTCCGGTGCAGTATGCTAAGAAGGTCGTTGGCAGAAAGGTTTACGGCGGTCAGAGCACGTTCCTGCCGATCAAAGTGACCATGAGCGGTGTTATGCCGGTCATCTTCGCGTCTGCGATCCTCTCCATTCCGAGCACCATTCGCCTCTTTGTCGGCGAACCGACCGGCTTCTGGAAGGGCTTCTTCAATGCCTTCTCCTCCACCGGCTGGCTGTACAGTGTTCTGTACCTGCTGCTCATCGTTGTGTTTGCTTACTTCTACATGACGATCCAGTACAACCCGATTGAAATGGCGAACAACCTCCGCACCAATAACGGTACGATCCCCGGCATCCGTCCGGGCCGTCCGACGGCGGAGTTCATCAGCAAGATCCTTTCCAAGATAACGCTCATCGGCGCGATCTTCCTCGCGTTCGTTGCGATCCTGCCGATCCTTTACAGCAACCTCACCGGCATGTATGGCCTTTCCATGGGCGGCACGTCCGTCATCATCATGGTCGGCGTTGCGCTGGAGACTGTAAAGCAGATCGAATCTCAGATGATGATGCGTCACTACAAGGGCTTCCTTGATTAAGCCCCCGGGCGCATAAGATACGAAAGGAGTCATGAACAATGAAGCTGATCCTTTTAGGTGCACCGGGTGCCGGTAAAGGCACCCAGGCAGAAGTTATCTGCAAACATCTCGGAATACCCGCCATTTCTACGGGCAATATTCTGAGAGAGGCGCTGAAAAGCGGCACGGAAATGGGCCTCAAGGCGAAAGCCTTTATGGATGCCGGCCAGCTTGTCCCGGATGAGATCGTCATCGGTATCATCAAGGACCGTCTGGCAGAGGAAGACTGCAAAAACGGTTTTATCCTCGACGGTTTCCCGAGAACCATTCCGCAGGCCGAGGCTCTGGACGCTTCCGGCGTTGTGATCGATCGGGTCATCGATATCGAAGTGCCCGACGAGAAGATCGTCACGAGAATGTCCGGACGCCGTGTCTGCGAAAAGTGCGGCTCTTCCTACCACCTGCTTTACAAGAAGCCGGCAGTGGAAGGCGTCTGCACGAACTGCGGCGGCACCCTTGTTCAGCGCAAGGATGACCACCCGGATACCGTTAAGGACCGCCTGCGCGTCTATCACGAGCAGACCGAGCCCTTAAAGGAATACTACGAGAAGCAGGGCAAGCTGCACATCGTAGAAGGTCAGGAGGAGGTCGCCGATACGACCGCCCTCACACTCAAAGCATTAGAGGCGTAAGCATGATTAACCTGAAAACGACCCGTGAACTGCGTTATATGCGTGACGCGGGAAAGATTTCGCAGGAAGCATTGCTGAAGGCCGGTGAAGCGGTCCGTCCGGGTGTTTCTACACTCGAACTGGACAAGATCGTCAGAAGAACAATCGAGAAGGCGGGCGCCGTGCCCAGCTTTCTCGGTTATGGCGGTTTTCCGGCGAGCGCCTGCATTTCGGTAAATAATGTGGTTATCCACGGCATACCTTCAGCACACGAAATTCTCAAAGAGGGCGATATCGTTTCCATTGACGTTGGCGCAATCTATGAGGGATTCAACGGAGACAACGCATGGACCTTCCCGTGCGGCAAAGTTTCCGAAGAAGCACAGAAGCTGATGGATGCGACCCGAGAGAGCCTGTTCCTTGCGATTGAAAAGGCTGTGCCGGGCAACCGCATCGGCGATATCGGCTCCGCAGTGCAGCAGTATGTCGAAGCTCGCAATTACTCGGTGGTACGGGAATTTGTCGGCCACGGCGTAGGTGCGAAGCTGCATGAAGACCCCAGTGTTCCAAATTACGGCACCCCCGGCAGGGGTGTACGCCTGTTACCGGGCATGACGATCGCGATCGAGCCCATGGTCACGCAGGGCAGCTGCGAGGTTAAAATTCTCAAAGACGGCTGGACCACCGTGACGAAGGACGGCAAGCTTGCCGCCCACTTTGAACACAGTATAGCCATTACACCCGACGGCCCTGTGATTCTCACATCACTGGATTGAGGTGTCAGATGGACTGTGTACGCGGACAGATTATGCGGTCGCTTAAAGGTCATGATAAAGGCGATTTTCAGGTGGTGCTGAAAACGGACGGCGTGTATGCCTACATGGCAGACGGCAAACGTCGCAGGATGGAAGCACCGAAAAAGAAAAAGCTGATGCATTTAGCCCCGACGGCGACGGTGCTCAGCGAAGAGAGCCTTTCGACCAATCGACAAATACGCACGGCGCTCACAGCATACAGAGCGCACACAACGTAACATTTAAATGTAAGGATTGGTGAGACAAGAATGTCAAAGCAGGACGTAATTGAAGTAGAAGGAATCGTAAAGGAAGCTCTGCCGAACGCGACGTTCCAGGTAGAGATCCCAGGCGGGCATATGATCCTGGCTCACATCTCCGGCAAGCTGCGCATGAATTTCATCCGCATCCTTCCGGGCGATAAGGTCACACTGGAAATGAGCCCGTACGATCTGACAAAGGGACGCATTACGTGGCGTTCCAAGTAAGATAAAATAGATTTGAAGACCCCACAACGCATAAGGAGGGCACACAAATGAAAGTCAGACCTTCTGTTAAGAAGATGTGTGAAAAATGCAAGATCATCAAGCGCAAGGGTAAAGTCATGGTCATCTGTGAAAACCCGAAGCACAAGCAGCGCCAGGGCTGAGGCTCTGAAATATTTATGGAGGTGCAATAAGCATGGCTCGTATTGCTGGTATTGATTTACCCAGAGACAAAAGAATCGAGATTGCTCTTACCTACATCTTCGGCATCGGCCGCAAGACAGCGTCGGACATCTGCGCTGCTACGGGCGTTGATCCGGACATCCGCGTAAGAGATCTTTCTGAAGATGACGCTACAAAGTTGAGAGAATATATCGACCACCACTACACCGTTGAGGGCGACCTCCGCCGTAATGTTGCGTTCGATATCAAGAGACTCGTTGAAATCGGCTGCTACCGCGGTGTCCGTCACCGCAAGGGCCTGCCGGTAAGAGGCCAGCGCTCTAAGACCAACGCAAGAACGCGCAAGGGTCCGAGAAAGACCATGGCCAACAAGAAGAAGTAATCGGGAGGGATTTTAAATGGCAGCTACAAAAGGCGGAAAGAAAGCAGTAACCGCAGTCCGCAGACGCCGTGAGCGCAAGAATATTGAGCGTGGCGCTGCACATATCCAGTCCACCTTCAACAACACGATCGTAACCATCACTGATACGCAGGGCAATGCGGTATCCTGGGCAAGCGCCGGCGAGCTCGGTTTCCGTGGTTCCAGAAAGTCCACGCCGTTCGCAGCACAGACCGCTGCGGAGACCGCGGCTAAGATTGCTATGGAGCATGGCATGAAGAGCGTAGAAGTCTATGTTAAGGGCCCGGGCGCAGGCCGTGAAGCCGCTATCCGTGCACTGCAGTCGGCAGGTCTTGAGGTCAGCATGATCAAAGACGTAACGCCGATCCCGCACAACGGATGCCGCCCGCCGAAGAGAAGACGCGTATAACAGATTAGGAGGTTACAGAATATGGCTAAGAACAGACAGCCCATTGCAAAGCGCTGCAAAGCGCTGGGCATTTCTCCGGCCGTTATGGGTTACAGCAAGAAGACCACCATCCGCAATCCGGGCAACGGTATGCGCAGAAAGCAGTCTGAATATGCAACTCAGCTCAAGGAGAAGCAGAAACTGAAGTTTATTTACGGCGTTCTGGAGCACCAGTTTGCAAGCTATTTTGATATGGCTGAGCGTCAGACCGGCATGACGGGCGAAAACCTGCTTCGTCTGCTGGAGCGTCGTCTCGATAACGTCGTGTTCCGTCTCGGCTTTGCTTCCACCCGCCGCGACGCACGCCAGCTTGTCAACCACGGTCACTTCACCGTGAACGGCAAGAAGGTCAACATTCCGTCTTACCTTGTGAAGCCGGGCGACGTCATTGCTGTGCGTGAAGCTAGCCGTAGCAGCGTGAAGTTCTCCAAGCTCACCGGCGCAGACGCACCGCTCGTCACCACTCCCGAGTGGATGGAGCGCAACAAGGAAGCCCTTGAGGGCAAGATCCTTCGCATGCCGGAGCGCAGCGACATTGAATTTGAGGTAGAAGAGCATCTCATCGTTGAGTTGTACTCCAAGTAATCCAGTAAAACTTAACATTATTTTATGGGTTTTACGAATTACGTCAAATGTGTAAAGGAGGATCGCAAATGATTGAGATGATACAAAGACCGAGAATAGAGACCGAGGAATTATCCAACGATAACACTTACGGCCGGTTTATGGTAGAGCCGCTGGAGCGCGGCTTCGGCACTACGCTGGGCAACAGCCTGCGCCGTGTGCTTCTTTCCAGCCTGCCGGGTGTAGCCCCGAAGTCGATCAAGATCGACGGCGTCGTACACGAGTTCTCCACCATTCCGGGTGTTAAGGAAGATGTCACCGAAATCGTTCTGAACATCAAGGGTCTCATTGCCAAGTTGCACTGCGAAGGCCCGAAAACCGTGGAGATTTCTGCTGAAGGCCCCTGCATCGTAACGGCAGATTCCATCAAGTGCGACAGCGAAGTAGAGATCCTGAACCCGGACCTGCACATTGCAACGCTTGGTGAAGGCGCAAAGCTGTACATGGAGATCGTGCTCGATGAGGGCCGCGGCTATGTTTCCGGTGAACGCAACAAGCAGAATATGCCGCAGGGCGTGATCGGTGAATTGGCAGTTGATTCTATTTACACACCGGTGTTAAAGGTTAACTTTAACGTAGAGCCTGCCCGTGTAGGCCAGCGCATCGATTTCGACAAGCTGACCCTTGAGGTATGGACAAACGGAGTTATTACCGCACAAGAGGCGGTGTCGCTCGCTGCCAAGATCCTTACAGACCAGCTGAACCTCTTCGTTGACCTTTCCGAAAAGGGTAAGGCGATGGATACCATCGTAGAGAAGAGCGGCAGCGATGATGCACAGGTGCTCAAGATGACGATTGAAGAGCTGGACCTTTCCGTCCGTTCCTTCAACTGCTTAAAGCGCGCCGGCATCAACACGGTGGAAGACCTTGTTTCAAAGTCCGAAGAAGACATGATGAAGGTCAGAAACCTGGGCCGCAAGTCGCTTGAAGAAGTCATCTGGAAGCTTGCGCAGCTCGGCTACAGCCTCCGCAAGGACGATGAATAATTTAATTACCATTACCAAACGATAGGAGTGACAATCATGCCGGGAACAAGAAAACTCGGAAGAGACACTGCACATAGACTGGCTATGCTGCGCGGCCTCGTTACGTTCTTCTTCGAGAACGGAAAGATCGAGACAACTGCAACAAGAGCACAGGAAGTCCGCGCTCTTGCTGAAAAGATGATCACAATCGCGAAGGAAGATACCCTTGCAAACAGAAGAAACGTCATGGCTTTCATCACCAAGGAAAGCGTCACGAACAAGCTGTTCAAGGAAATCGCTCCGAAGTATGCTGACCGTAACGGCGGCTACACCCGCATCACGAAGCTCGGGCCGCGCCGCGGCGACGCAGCTGAGATGGCGATCATTGAGCTGATCTGATCTCAATATAATCAGTGAAATTGGCTGTCGGCTTTTGCCGGCAGCCTTTTTGCGTTTTGCGGGGAGCGTAAATTCTTCATTACTCCGCAAAAGGAGAAGAAGGGAAAATTTTCGGTTATAAAATGTGAGAATTTCGATATTTTGTGTATTTTCTGCGGATTTCCTTGTATTTTGGGGCACTATCCGTTATAATAAAGCAGGTCAACAAAGAGAAGATAAGGCGTATGTCTTTAGAAAGGATAGGATACCATGGGTTATGTATATGCTGCCATGTGGCTTATTGCAGGACTGATCTTGATTTTCCGTCTGTCGAAAGAGAATAAGATATTCTACGTTGCAGGCGGATTTTTCCTTGTGCTTGGCGTGTGGTGGCTTTTGGATTCGCTTTTCCCGGATTGGAAAGTGTTTCAGGGCACACCGGGCGCCGTATTAAAAGTGCTCACGTTCGTCGTTCTCGTTGTGCTGGCAATCGTGTTCTTTATTCTGAACCGCAGAGGCTGGAAAGCGGAAGCCGCCATGAATAAAATGCAGGAAAAGGACGACGAAAAAGATAACTTTTAACCGCAAAATCCGTAAATTTCTTCTCGTAGAAAGAAGTGGTAAAAATGAAAATTGCACCTTCTATGCTCGCAAGCGACTTTACCCGCATGGGCGAGTGCGCAAAGTCCGTCAGCGCGGCCGATTGGCTGCACCTCGATATTATGGACGGTCATTTCGTGCCGAACATCAGCTTTGGCCCGGATGTCGTCAAGGCACTGCGTCCGTTAAGCGACCTTACGTTTGACGTGCACCTCATGATCTCGCACCCGAAGCAGTATATCCGCCAGTTTGCGGAGGCCGGCGCAGAGATCATCACGTTCCATGTGGAGTGCGACGACGACATTGATGAAACCATTACCGAAATTGAAAAGTACGGCGTAAAGCCGGCGTTGTCTTTAAAGCCGGGCACGCCCGTTGAGTGCCTGTACCCGTACCTCGACCGCCTTTATATGGTGCTCGTCATGACGGTGGAGCCGGGCTTCGGCGGCCAGAAGTTCATGGCTGATCAAATGGAAAAGCTGCGCGCGCTGCGTGCAAAACGCCCGGAGCTCATCTTAGAGGTGGACGGCGGCGTGAACCGTGAAACCGCGCCCATCTGCCGCGAAAACGGTGCAGACGTTGCCGTGGCAGGCACAGCCGTGTTCCGCGCGGAGAACATCCCCGCCGAGATCGCATTGCTGCGCGGCGAATGATTTTTTGAGATACCGCATGTGTACAGACAGTGTACGGTTTGTGAGGAGTTCACATTTTGTTCATACTTGCGAATTGTTTTTTCACATAGCCGTCACAGAAAGCCGCTATAATGCGGATAACTAAAGTTATCGTTTGTTTTGTTAAGTCAACACTGCGCAAAGCACGTTCTTTATGCAGTGTTGACTTAATTTTTTGCCCGAAATACGGCATGGCTATTGCAAAACGGCGAAAACTGCGGTATGATAATTTGTGCGCTTCCGCTGCCCTGCATAGGGGCGCGGAAACCCAAAACAGAGGATCTAAACGGTTCCGGAAGCGGTCTCCCTTTTTCCACAAAAGGTTCACCGCATGTTCAAAACCGTTTCGAGCGACGCGCAGCTGCGCGGGCGCCATTGGGGAGGACTTTGCACGGGAATTTCCCGGGTACATATTTCCGTCCCGCAGAGAAAGGATGGTCATCAAACATGATCGAGGTCAAAAACCTCACGAAGCGCTACGGTACAAATACCGCGCTGAACAATGTCAGCTTCACGGTTGAAGAGGGCACCATCGTCGGCTTCCTCGGGCCGAACGGTGCAGGTAAATCCACAACCATGAATATCATCACCGGGTACCTTTCCGCCACGAGCGGTTCGGTCACGGTACAGGGCAAAAATACCCTGGAAAACCCGAACGAAGTGAAAAAGCTCATCGGCTACCTGCCGGAGCTTCCGCCGCTTTACATGGATATGACGGTCAAAGAGTACCTCAACTTCATGTATGAGCTGAAGGGCGTCAAGCTCGACCGCAAGCAGCATATCGGCGAGATCTGCCGCCTGACGAAGATTGACAACGTCTACACTCGTCTCATCGGCAACCTGTCTAAGGGCTACAAGCAGCGTGTCGGCATTGCGCAGGCTCTGCTCGGCAACCCGCCTGTCCTCATTCTGGACGAGCCCACCGTCGGTCTTGACCCGAAGCAGATCATCGAGATCCGCAACCTCATCAAGAGCCTCGGCAGAAACCACACGATTATTCTGTCCTCCCACATCCTGCCCGAAGTGCAGGCCGTGTGCGAGCGCGTGATTGTCATGAACAACGGCTGCCTTGTGGCGGACGGCGCAACGGATACGTTGGCGCACGACCTTTCCGCAGAGCACCGCATCATTGCGCGCATTGACGGCCCGGAAAGCGAAATTCTGCAGGCCATCCGCGGCATGGAGCACATTGTGGAGGTTTACTCCCTCGGCGAGAAGGAAAAGGGCGTCTTCGAGATTTCCATCGAGGGCGAGCCGAACTACGACCTGCGCCGCAACCTGTTTGCACTGCTCACCCGCAAGGGCTGGCCGCTGCTGGCTTTGAGAAACACAGACCTCACGCTGGAGGAAGTCTTCCTGCAGCTTACAAGCGGCGATGCTTCCCACGCTGCTCCGGCAGAGCCTGCGGTTGAAGTGGAAACAGAACCCGAAAATACCGAAGCATCTGAGCCCGAAGAGGCTGAAACGAAGGAGGATGCAGAGAAATGAGAGCAATATTCAAAAGAGAGATGAGAGCGTACTTCGCTTCCCCGGTCGGCTATGTCGTCGTGGCGGCGCTGCTTGCGCTTTACGGCTTCTTCTATTATCAGGTTATGGCCATCGGCTCCAGCTCGTACATCACGCAGGTGTTCAGCACCATGTTTATGTTCAGCATGATGATCATGCCGATCATCACGATGCGCAGCATGAGCGATGATCGCAAGAATAAGACCGACCAGGCGCTCATCACGGCGCCGGTCAGCGTGACGGGCATCGTTATGGGCAAGTTCCTCGCGGCGTTCGGCGTGTATTTCATCGCGAACACCCTGGCACTGCTGCCGGCCATCACGATGGGCTTTTTCTCCTCCGCGTTCCCGTGGGGCATTCTCTTTGGCAACTACATCGGCACGCTGCTGTACGGCGCGGCTATGATCTCCATCGGTGTGTTCATTTCCGGCCTCACCATCAGCCAGGTCATCGCGGCTATCGGCACGTTCGTCATTGCCGTTTTCCTGATGTTCGTCGACCAGATTGCGTCTGCGCTCTCCGGCAACTTCATCGGCACCATCCTCACATGGATCTCGTTCACCTCGCGATATGATACCTTCACGCAGGGCATATTCAGCGTTTCAAGCTGCGTGTACTTCATCAGCGTGGCGGCTGTGTTTGTGTTCCTGACCGCCCGCAGAGTGGAAAGCCGCCGCTGGAACTAAGGGAGGAGCATAGAGATGAGTAAGAAACCGAACCTTTCCGCAGTAAAGACCGCGGTGCATAAAGAAAAATTCAAGCACGGCTCTTTGGCCGTTGTGTTCACGGTTGTGTTTATCGCCGTGATTATCGTCATCAACGTTCTGGTCTCTGCGCTGACCACGCGTTTTCCGTCCATGAACTTCGACCTCACGAAAGAGGGCCTCAATACCCTGAGCGATGAAGCAACGGACGTGGCAAAGGAGATCGTCAACGAAACGACCATTTACATCATCGGCTCCGAGGACGCGATCCGCGGCGATGAGGTCTATTCCAATTACAGCTTAAAGTACAGTCAGGTCGCGAACCTCGCAGACCGTCTGCATGAGCTGAACGACAAGATCAAAGTCGAGTACATCGACCCGGACATGAACCCGCAGTTCATCAGCGATTATGCCGGTGACTCCCTTACGACCGGCAAGGTCATGGTCAAGACGGATAAGCGCCACAAGACGCTCGCCGTTACCGACCTGTTCAGCATCCAGCAGGATTCTTCCACCGGCCAGTATAACTACTACTCCAAGGTAGACGGCGCACTTGCAAACGCCCTGTACCTCGTTAACCTCGATACCGTTCCGGTCGTCGCATTCGCAACGGGTCATAGCGAAGCTATTACAACCTCAACATCTACGAGTTTCACAGGATTGTTAAATGACAATAACTTTGAAGTCAAAGAGTTCAACATGCTGACAGACGAAATTCCGGAAGACGCATCTATCGTTGTACTTGGTATGCCGACTACCGATTATACATCCGACGAGCTTTCTAAGCTTGAAGCCTATCTTGGTGACGAGAAAATGGCTTCTTCCAGAACGCTGTATGTAATGACAGCGCCGAATGCTGGCTGGAGTTCTATGCCAAATCTTTCTTCTTTCTTAGCTGAGTGGGGTATGGAGCCTCAGTCTCAGGAGGTATTGGAGAGCAACACCAATAACACTCTTTATAATATGCCGTATGCAATTTTTGCAAATGTTACAGATAGTGTACTTAGCAAAACTTATGATAATGTTGTAAAGGTACAGGCTGCTCCCGTAAAGCGTTTGTTTACAGCAAACAACGATATCAGTACTTATTCTGTGATTGAAACCAGTGATACTGCTTACCTTTCCAACGATGAAAAGGTTCTCGAAACACCGGAAACGGACACATATACTATTCTTGCATTTGCACAGCGCTATATGGATAATCAGGGTAAGATATGCGCAAATGTAGTTGTTGATGGTTGTGCAGCGGATTTCTATGATGGAAGTAGTTTATTGGGCAACTCCACCTTTGGCAATAAGGATGTTACGTTGGACCTCATTAAGAACCTTACAGGAACGACGGACACCCGCGTAGGTCTTACTGTTAACCAGACACAAACGAATACAATGGATATTAATGCTTCCTCTGCTGTAACTTGGAGCATTGGTATGATGTTGTTCACCATTGTGGTGCCGGTTGCCGTCCTTGTCATCGGCCTTGTCATCTTCCTCAGAAGAAGACATCTGTAAGTCGAAGAAAGGAACCTGCTTTCCATGAAGAAAACCACAAAATACATTATCATCACGCTCGTTGTGCTCATCGTGCTGGGCGCGGCTGCCGCAGCGCTGATCCTCACGTCTCCGAAGGACAGTGAAGACGACGCAAACAGTTCCAGCACCGTTTCCGAGAGCACGGAGCCCGCACTGATCGATAAGACCGCCGAAGACGTGAAGAACATCGGCATTGAAGACCTCGCCGCGGACGACAGCTATACGATCATCCCGACGGAAACGACCACCTCGAGCGGCGACACCGAGCAGACGTTCACCATTGAAGGCTGGGACGACCTTGATGTGCTCTACTCGAACGTAAAGAGCCTTGCAGACCGCCTATACTCCATCACGCCGACGAAGAAGGTCGGTGAGGTAGAGGACCTCTCCGAGTACGGTCTCGGCAGCGGCGAAGGCTACAAGATCACCATGAACTACACGGACGGCACGTCCCAGACGTTCACCATCGGCAATAAAGCCGGTGAATCCTCCGGCTCTTACATGCTGTATGAGGACGAAGTGTACATCGTGCCCGTTTCCACGTATTTGAAGCAGTCTAAGTACGACTTCCTCAATAAGTCTCTCATCGCAATTCCGACGCCGACCATCACCGCGACGGACGGTACCGAGACGGACAGCACAAGCGAAATCAACAGCCTGCACCTTTCCGGCCAGAACTATCCGGAAGAAATTCAGTTCGGCCTTTCCGATGACGAAGTGCTCGCGTACGACATTACAGAGCCGATCTACGCCGGCATGAACTCCGGCAAGATCGACGACTTTGTGAAGCAGCTGCAAAACGTGACGGCTGCCGGTGTCCTCGCCGTACACGCTACGGAAGAAGACATCGCAAAGTACGGTCTGGATAACCCGGTCGCTGTGTGCGATTACACGATGAACGATGAGCACCATGTCATTAAGCTCGGCGATAAGACCGGCGACCTGTACAGCATGATGGTGGACGACGACACAACGATCTACACCATCACGGACAGCGCCGTGACCTCTTGGGTGAATATTGAAGTGTATTCCCTGCGCGACGGCTTTGTGCGCCTGCCGTACATCAAGAGCGTTTCCCGCGTGACCCTCACCTCGTCCACCGGTACGGATGTCTACGACGTAACCCGCATCGAGAACGAGGAGAAATCCACCGAGACGAACACATTCTACGATTTGGAAGTCTCGAAGGACGGCAAGGAAATCAACTACGATTACTACCAGCCGTTCTACCAGATGTTGCTCGCCATCTCCGTTTTGAACGAGGACATTCAGGAGCCGCAGGGCGACCCGATCCTCACAATCAAGTATGATTTCTTCGACGGCAGAAAGAGCGAGGAGATTAAGTTCTACGCAGATCCGGCATCCGAACGCCGCGCCGTTGCCACACTGAACGATCAGCCGACCGGCTCCGTGCGCATGAGCGATATCCAGAAGGTTCTGGAAGCAAAGGAAGTCATCGCGCAGAATAAGCCCGTAAAGGGCGATGAGGAAGAGAGCACGACCTCCGAGCTTGAATCCGCAGCGGAATAAAATAAGCACAAACGACGGACGTGACCGCAAAAAGGCGGCGCGTCCGTTTTTTGTGTTTTTCGGGAAATAAAGCGCACGGACGTTGTTTTGCGCGGCAGGGGCATACAGCCTGTGAAAAATG
Organism: Hominenteromicrobium sp.; assembly: GCF_046974225.1. Lineage (NCBI taxonomy): Bacteria > Bacillati > Bacillota > Clostridia > Eubacteriales > Oscillospiraceae > Hominenteromicrobium > Hominenteromicrobium sp. The sequence continues at coordinate 157,063 of NZ_JBKWAE010000002.1, forward strand.
CCGTGCCAAAACGTAAAAACACACCCGTATTTGTGCGGAAAACTTTGTTTTTCTCCTTGCAAAAAAAGCGGCGCTGTGGTATAATCTTTACGGTAAGATAGTAGGATGATGAAAGAGTGGGGCGACCCGCTCTTTTGTTTGTATTAGGGTGTATATCCCAAACAGACACAGCCGCCGAAAAGCGGGCGGAGAAAGGAAGCTGCGTATGGCAGAGAAAAAGAAAGGCAGCACCACGGAGATCGTGCGCGCGCTGGCAGAGCCGCTCGCAAAGGAGCTTGGGCTCATAATCTGGGACGTTACGTTCACGAAAGAGGGCGCGGATTGGTATCTGCGCATTTTTATTGACAAGGAAGGCGGCGTAGGCATCGACGACTGCGTAGACCTCACCCGCGCCATCAATCCCGTGCTGGACAGCGAAGACCCCATTCCGCAGGAATATACCTTGGAGGTCTCCTCGCCCGGCATCAACCGCAAGCTCACCCGCCCGGAGCACTTTGAGGCTTTCCTTGAAGCGCCGGTGCGCGTAAAGCTCATTCGCCCGCTTGAAAACGGCGTGCGCGAGCTTGAGGGCATTCTCATCGACGTTGCCGAAAACGGCGACTTTGAGGTCATCACCGAGGAAGACACCACGGTCACGTTCACCAGAAAAGAATGTGCCAGCGTCAACCTCATCGAAGATTATGACTGATCCGGGAAGGCTCCCGTTTATAATACAAAAATTTGAAAGAATAATACCGGAAGGCAGGTAATTTGAAAAATGGCAAGAAAAGCAGCGCAGAAAAAAGAAGTGAACAATGACGGCAAGGAGCTGTTTGAGGCTCTGAAGCTCCTTGAAGCGGAAAAAGGCATCCCGGTCGATTTCATGATCGATAAGATTAAGAAGGCCATTGCCACCGCCTGCAAGAACAGCTACGGCAACGAGGACGTTGTCATCGACATGGATCCGGAAAGCGGCAAGTTTGACGTGTTCCTGCGCAAGGAGATTGTAGAAGAAGTGGAAAACCCGAACCGCGAGATTGCACTTGAGATCGTCAAGCAGTACGACCCGCGCGCGGAGATCGGCGGTTTTGTGCGCCACCGTCTCGATACAAAACAGTTTGGCCGTGTGGCAGCGCAGACCGCAAGAAACATCATCCGTCAGGGCATCCGTGACAGCGAGCGCGACCAGATGATGCAGGAATTCAAGGGTCGCCATCAAGAGCTTGTCAGCGCCCTTGTAGAGCGCGTAGACCCGAAGACCGGTGCGCTGTCCCTGAAGATCGGCAAGGCAGAAGCCATTTTGCCGAAGGGAGAGCAGGTCGGCACCGAAAACGTCAAGGAAGGCGACCACGTACAGGTCTACGTTGTAGACGTTAAGGAGACCGAAAAGGGCCCGAAGGCCATCATCTCCCGCACGCACCCGGATCTTATCCGCCGCCTGTTTGAAAAGGAAGTGCCGGAAATTTTCGACGGCACCGTAGAAATCAAAGCCGTTGCCCGCGAGGCCGGCTCCAGAACGAAGATCGCCGTTATGTCCCATAACCCGGACGTAGACGCTGTGGGTGCCTGCATCGGTACACGCGGCACGCGTGTTTCCGACATCGTCAACGAGCTTGGCGGCGAGAAGATGGACATTGTCGACTACAGTGAAGACCCGGCAAAGTTCATTGCAGCAGCGCTTGCACCGGCGACCGTGCTTTCCGTTGAAACGGCAGAGGACGGTTCCCACGTTTGCAAGGTTACCGTGCCGGACAGCCAGCTTTCCCTCGCCATCGGCAACAAGGGCCAGAACGCCCGCCTTGCGGCCAAGCTGACCGGCTGGAAGATCGACATTAAGCCGGAAAGCGGCTTCTTCGGCGAAGAAGAGGAAGCGTAAGCTCTTTTGAAACTTGCATCTCGCAGAAAGGAACGTGATACAGCGTGAAACAAAAGAAAATACCGCTCCGTATGTGTGCGGGATGCGGTGAAATGAAGCCGAAAAAGGAACTGGTGCGCGTGGTGCGCGCCCCCGTTAAGGAAGATGAGAACGGTGTGCAGACAGGCGGCGAGGTCTCTTTGGACCTTACAGGCCGCAAGCCCGGCCGCGGCGCGTACGTTTGCAGGGACCCCGAGTGTCTGAAAAAGGCACAGAAGGCGCGGCGCTTTGAACGCGCGTTCTCCTGCAAAATTGAAGACGCCGTGTATGACGCCATGTATCAGGAGCTGTGTACAGATGTGAAAGGAAAGGCGGGCGAGGCGCAAAAATGAACAGAGCACTGTCCGCTTTGGGCCTTGCAAGACGTGCGGGAAAGCTCAACTGGGGCTTTGATACCGCCGTGGAAGCCATGCGCAGCGGCGCGTGCGGCGTTGTGATTCTTGCCGCAGACCTTTCGGACAAAACGAAGAAGAACGTGCGCTTTGAAGCGGAAAAGTATCATGTATCCGTTTTGGAGCCTGCGTTTAACATGGAAGAAATTTCCGCAGCCATCGGCAAAAAGGCCGGTGTGCTTGCCGTGTGTGACCGCGGATTTGCGGAAAAACTGAAGCAGCTCATCGCAGACGGAGAAAGAGAGGAAATGCGTATATGATGATTAAATACAGAGTGCATGATGTGGCAAAGGATCTGGATGTGCCGAACAAAGAAGTGCTGGATATCCTCGGCAAGTACGTAAAAGAGCCGAAAAAGCACATGACGGCGTTAGAAGAAAACGAGCTCGATATCGTTTTTGACCGCTTCACGCAGGATCATGCCGCACAGAACTTTGACGCGTACTTTGCAACGCGCAATGCGGCAAAGACCGAAGAGAAGCCGGCCGAGAAAACAGCGGAAAAACCGAGCGAAAAAACCGCTAAGAACACGCAGGAGCCGAAGAAGCAGAACGTGAATAGCAATAATAATCGCAACAAAAATAACGATCGCCGCAACAATAACGGCAATAACAGAAACCAGAACGCGCAGCAGAATAAGCCGCAGCGTCCTGCGCAGAACAACCAGCCGAGCAACAACACTCCGGCACAGGAGTCCGCAAGCGAAGCTCCGCGCCGCCGCGTGGTCGATACCAGAACGGTCAACGTCAACATCGACAAGTACAACGAAAAGTACGACCGTCTGGCGTACGACAAGGTGAAAAACGACACCGTTGCCGCAAAACAGAAGATCAACCAGAAGAGCCAGCGCCGCGGCAAGCCGCGCAGCGCAAAGCGCGAGACGGAAGCAGAAAGACTCAACCGCATCGCGGCGGAACGCAAGGCAAAGGCCATCACCATCACCGTGCCGGATGAGATTACCGTCGGCGAGTTTGCTCTCCGCCTGAAGGCAACGAGCGCCGAAGTCATCAAGAAGCTCATGGCAAACGGCGTTTTCGCTACCATCAACGACACCATCGATTTTGATACCGCCGTACTCATTGCCGATGAGTTCCACGCAAAGGTCGAAAAAGAGGTCGTCGTCACCATCGAAGACCGCATCATCGACGACAGCGAAGACGACGATGCAAACCTTGTGCCGCGCGCACCGGTCGTCGTTGTCATGGGCCACGTTGACCACGGCAAGACCTCCATTCTGGACGCCATCCGCCACGCAAACGTTACCGCGGGCGAAGCCGGCGGCATCACGCAGCACATCGGCGCATACCGCGTCAATATCGACGGCAAGGACATTACGTTCCTTGATACGCCGGGTCACGCCGCCTTCACCACCATGCGTGCAAGAGGCGCCATGGTTACGGATATCGCCGTGCTGGTCGTCGCAGCCGATGACGGCATCATGCCGCAGACGGTAGAAGCCATCAACCACGCTAAGGCAGCGGGCGTTTCCATCATCGTTGCCATCAACAAAATGGATAAACCGGCCGCAAACCCGGATCTCGTCAAGCAGCAGCTCACCGAATACGAGCTCGTGCCGGAAGAGTGGGGCGGCGACGTGCCGTGCATCCCGGTTTCCGCACACACCAAAATGGGTATCGATGATCTCCTTGAAATGATTCTGCTCGTTGCGGAAATGAAGGAGCTCAAGGCGAACCCGGACCGTGCCGCAAAGGGCACCGTCATTGAGGCGCGCCTCGATAAGGGTCGTGGCCCGGTTGCGACCGTCCTCGTGCAGAACGGTACGCTGCATACCGGCGACATCGTGGTCGCAGGTACCACGGTCGGCCGTATTCGCGCCATGATGAACGAGCGTGGCGAGCGCGTAAAGAGCGCAGGCCCGTCCGTGCCGGTTGAGGTCACGGGTCTCAACGAAGTGCCGGTCGGCGGCGATACGTTCAACGCCGTTTCCGACGAGCGTCTGGCACGTGAGCTCGTTGAGCAGCGTCTTACCGAGCAGAAGGAAGAGATGTTCAACTCCCAGACGAAGGTTACGCTGGATAACCTCTTCGAGCAGATGAAGGAAGGCGAGATGAAGGAACTCAAGGTCATCGTCAAGGCCGACGTGCAGGGCTCTGTTGAAGCTGTCCGTCAGTCCCTCGAGAAGCTCTCCAACGACGAAGTGCGCGTGCATGTCATCCACGGCGCGGTCGGTGCAATCAGCGAAAGCGACGTCATGTTGGCAAACGCCTCGAACGCCATCATCGTCGGCTTCAATGTCCGCCCGGACCCGGTCGCGGAAGAGAACGCAAAGCGCGACGGTGTCGATATGCGCCTCTACCGTATCATCTACGACTGCATCGAAGAGATCGAATCCGCTATGAAGGGCATGCTCGCACCGAAGTACCGCGAAGTGTTCCTCGGCAAGGCAGAGTGCCGCGAGGTCTACAAGATCACGAACGTCGGCATGGTCATCGGCGGTCACGTCACCTCCGGTAAGATCGTGCGCGGCGCGCAGGTGCGCCTTGTGCGTGACGGCATCATCGTTGCCGATGATAAGATTGCTTCCCTGCGCCGCTTCAAGGACGACGTGAAGGAAGTGCAGGACGGCTACGACTGCGGCATCACGCTGGAGCGCTTCAGCGACATCAAGCTGGGCGACATCCTCGAAGCCTACGAAATGGAAGAGTACAGAGACTAAAAGTCGGTTCAGCCGCGTCCCCATCGCGGGACGCGGCTTTGCTTTAGAAAGGCATTCCCTATGAATTTGAACGAATACGTTCTCGCGAATCACCAAACGGCGCTGGAGCTGCTGCGCACGCTGTGCTTGATCCCGTCGCCGAGCCACCACGAAGAAAAGCGTGCCGCATTCTGCAAAGCATGGCTTATGGATCATGGCGCGGAAAACGCTTTTATCGATGAAGCGAAAAACGTCATTTACGAATATAACGCCGAAAACGATGTGCCCGTCGCAATTTTCATGGCGCATATCGACACGGTTTTCCCGGAGTCTGTGCCCCTTGAACTGACCGAAAAGGACGGCAAGTGGTTCTGCCCCGCTGTGGGTGACGACACCGCGAACGTCGCTTTGCTTATGCTCATGGCGGCTTATGTCGCAAACGAAAAGCCGAAAACGAACGGCGGCATTGTATTTGTCATGAACTCGTGCGAGGAGGGTCTCGGTAACTTAAAAGGCAGCCGCGCTTTAAACGCACGGTACGGCAAGCGCATAGAGCAGGTCATTTCATTTGACGGCTACCTTGACGGCATCGTCGGCATGGCGGTCGGCTCTCTGCGCTACAAGGTCACAGTGAAGACCACGGGCGGTCACTCGTTTGCCGATTTCGGAAACGTAAACGCCATTGAGCGCCTTTCTGCCATCATCACGGAGCTCTATCAATACAAAATTCCCGCAGGCAGCGCGAAAACGACATTCAACGTCGGTACGATCTCGGGCGGCACGACCGTCAACAGCATCGCGGCACAGGCGGAAATGCTGTACGAAATGCGCTCGGACGATTACGCGTGCCTTATGGATGCCAAGGCATATTTTGAGAAAATACTGGAAGAATTTAAAGCAGAGGGCGTAGACGTCACGGCAGAGTTGCTCGGCGAGCGCCCTTGCGGCAACAAAGAAAATCACGACCCGCGTCAGACCGCACTTTTAACACAGTGCGCGGATGCGGTGGAAAACCATTTCGGCACGCGCCCGGGCGTGTATGCCGGCTCCACAGACTGCAACATCCCGCTTGCAAACGGCGTTCCTGCCGCGGCAATCGGCCTTTGCGTCGGTGCCGGTGAGCACACACGCGGCGAGTGGATTGAAACAGAAAGTCTGAAGGCGGGCTTTAAAGTTGCAGCGGAGCTCATTTCCGCGCGCTTCCTGCCGGAAGAGAAAGGAGAATAAACGATGCCGAGTTATAAATTGGGCAGAACCACGGAGGATATCCGCCGTGAGGTTTCCGCTATTTTAAGAGAACTCAAGGATCCGCGCGTCAGCGGCTGCATGCTGAGTGTGGTGCGTGTGGAGGTCACAAACGACCTTTCCTACTGCACAGTGTATGTCAGCGCCATGGAGGGCATGGAGACGGCGGAAAATGCCGTTAAGGGTCTTAAAAGCGCCGCGGGCTATGTACGCCGCGAGCTCGGAAACCGCTTAAAGCTGCGCCATGTGCCGGAAATGATCTTTAAGGCAACGGATTCCATTGAGTACAGCGCCAACATTTCGCGCATTCTGCACGACCTTGAAAACGAGAAAAAATAAGCTTCCCGTAAAGATTCAAAGAAAGGAGTGCTTTTGGGTGTAAATTCCGCCCGAAAGCTTGGTCACGCTTATGGCAAATCTGGAGGATGCCGCACATTTCCTGCGCGGCGCAGACAAAATTTTGATCCTCAGCCACCGCTCGCCGGACGGCGATACGCTCGGCTGCGCTTCGGCGCTCAGCCGCGCACTCATCGCGCTCGGCAAATCGGTCATGTTCCGCTGTGCAGACCCCGTGCCGCCGAAATTCACATATCTTTTTGAGGGCATCGAATACGGCGAGTTCGAGCCGGAGCATATCGTGACGGTTGATGTGGCCGATAAAACGCTGCTCGGCTCTTTGGAGCCCTACGGCGACAAAACGGATTTTGCCATCGACCACCACGCGTCCTGCCGCCCGTTTGCCAAAGAAACGTGGGTAGAAGGCACCGCAGGCGCGGCATGCGAGCTCATCGCGCGTTTGATTCCGGCGCTCGGCGCGGAGATCACGCCGAAGATCGCGGACTGCCTTTATACGGGCATTTCCACCGATACGGGCTGCTTCCGCTACCCGAACGCTTCCGCAAACACGTACCGCATCGCGGCGGACCTTTTGGAGCACGGTGCGAACGCCGCGGAGATCAACCGCCTAATGTTTGATACCAAAAGCCGCGCTGCCGTAGCGCTGCTGAAACGCCTGTACGGCAACATGGAGTTCCACTGTGACGGTAAATGCGCGGTGTTTTGCCTGACGAGTGACGTCATCGCAGAGACCGGCGCTTCCGAAGACGATCTCGACGGCGTTTCCGCCATGGTGCGCCAGGTGGAGGGGGTTCTGCTGGGCTTTACGCTGCGCGAGCGCGAAGGGGGCGTTTGGAAGGTCTCCATGCGTGCCACGAACCCCGCGGACGCGTCCGTCGTCTGCGCCAAATTCGGCGGCGGTGGGCACAAGGGTGCGGCAGGCTGCTCCCTTACGGGCGGGCTTGAAGACGTAAAAGCGCGCGTGGTAGCCGCCTGCGGCGAAGCCATCAAAGCGCTCGAAAATAAGTGAAAATCGGCAATTTAATTCAGCTGTAAATCAGATGGGAGGAGTTCACATGAAAGAATTAACACCCGAAGAAATTCGCGCCATCACAGAAAGCCGACGTGGCTTTTTAAAGCAAGATGCAAGCGACGAGCCGGAGGGCTACAAGACCGACCAGCAGAAAATGCTGCCGCAGCCGCCGCTGACGAAAGCGCCGGTGAGCGATACGCGTATCGATCTGCCGCGCGATTTTAAGCCGCTTGGCCTCGAAAAAGACCTCTTAAATGTCATTTTCAACCGCTGCTCCTCCCGCGTTTATACGGAAGAGAACCTGTCCCTTTTGGAGCTTTCGTTTTTGCTTTGGGCAACGCAGGGCGTAAAGGGTATCCGCGGCAAAAAGTATGCAACGCTGCGTACCGTGCCGTGCGGCGGCGCAAGACATCCGTTTGAAACATACCTGCTCGTGCGCCGTGTAGAGGGCTTAAAGCCCGGCAAATACCACTATCTGCCGCTCGAAAATCAGCTCGAGTATCTCGGTGAGGTGGAAAACATCGAAGACGTCATCGACAAGTCCCTGTGCGATCAGCACTGGGTGAAAAAGTCGAGCGTTGTGTTCTATTGGTCGTTCGTTCCGTACCGCACTGAGTGGCGATACGGCATTTTCAGCCACAGAGGTTCCCTTGTTGATATGGGCCACGTGGGCGAAAACCTGTATCTTGCGTGCAGTGCTTTAAATCTCGGCACCTGCGGTATCGGCGCATACGACCAGAATTTGTGCGATACGCTGTTTGATTTGGACGGCGAAGAGGAATACATCATTTATACCGAGACCGTCGGCACCATCCGCGCAGAAGACAAAGACGCGGAAAAGGACTTCTACAAATTCGTGGAAGAGGCGGGCTGGTAATACGGAGGCAGCATGGAAGGCATCATCGTTTTGGATAAACCGCAGGACTTCACGTCGTTTGACGCCGTGGCGGTCGTGCGCGGGTTGACGCGCGAAAGGCGCATCGGCCACACGGGCACATTAGACCCCATGGCAACAGGCGTTCTGCCGCTTTTGCTCGGCCGCGCTACAAAAGCCGTGTCGCTTCTGCCGGAAACCGCAAAGACCTACGAAGCGTCTTTTCGGTTTGGCGAAGCGTATACCACCGGCGACGTGACCGGCGAAGTCATCAAAACGGATGAAACCCCCGTTTTAAGAGCTGCGCTCGAAACTGCACTGGATTCTTTTCGCGGCGATATTTTACAGGTGCCGCCTATGTATTCCGCTGTCTCCGTCAACGGACAGAGATTATATAAGCTCGCGCGGCAGGGCATCGAAATAGAGCGCGAAGCGCGGCCCGTACATATTGCGGAGCTCACGCTGCTCGAATATAACGAGAATGAAAAAACCGGCAAGCTGCACGTCACGTGCTCGAAAGGCACGTATATCCGCACGCTGATCGAAGACATTGCCCAAAAATGCGGCACGGTCGGTGCCATGACGGCGCTCAGAAGAACAGCAGCGTGCGGCTTTACGCTCGCAGACGCCGTCTCGCTTGATACATTAAAGGCGATGAAAGAAAACGGGGAAAGCTTTGATGAAATTCTTCGCCCCGTGGAAAAGCTCTTTTCGATGCTCACTGCCGTGTCTGTCACACCGGCGCAGGCACAAAGATATTTAAACGGCGGTGCACTCACAATTTCGCGCTGCCGTGCACCGAAGATCGCCATGCCGGAGGGCACGCAGGTCGCGCTGTACGAAGACGGCGAGAAGTTCTTGGGACTTGCTCGCGCGGAAAACGGAGAATTCAAATACGTTAAGTCATTTTCAAAAAAATGAGAGGGAATCGGCACATGCACGTCATTCGCAATACGGAAGAAATACGAAAGTTCATCGGCGAGAAAAAAACGGCGGTCGCGCTCGGCGCGTTTGACGGCCTGCATATCGGGCACTATAAGGTCATTCGCACGGCGGTGGAAAGCGGACTCACACCCGTTGTTTTCACGTTTCGGGATAATCCTGCGGAGTACCTTACAGGCACCTGCTGCTATCTCACCACCGTTGAGGAGCGCATGCGCATTTTGGAAAGCTGGGGCGTGGAGTATGTCATCATGCCGGATTTTGCACAGGTCGCAGAGTGGCCCGCGGAGCGCTTTTCAAACCTTCTGCGCTTCGGTTTGAACGTGAAGCGCATCGCCTGTGGCGCGGATTTCCGTTTCGGTAAGTTCGCGGCGGGCGACACGGAGTGGCTGAAAAAGCTCTGCGAAGCCCACGGCGGCGAAATGCACGTCGTGCCCACAGTGGAATATAAAGGCGAGCGGGTCAGCGCCACGCGCATCCGTAAAGCGATTGAAAACGGCGAGATGGAAGACGTCACCGCCATGCTGGGCAGACCGTTCGGCTTCTGCTTTGAGGTCGTGCACGGCAACCACATCGGTCATACCATCGGCACGCCGACCATTAACCAGAATTTCCCGCCGCGCTTCGTGCTGCCGCGCTTCGGCGTGTACGCCTCCGCCGTGTATGTGGACGGCAAAACCTACTGCGGCGTGACGAATGTCGGCGTAAAGCCCACCGTCGGCTCCGACCACGCGCTTTCTGAAACCTGGATGCCTGATTTCACAGGCGGCGACCTGTACGGCAGAACACTGCGTCTGGAGCTTTTGAGCTTTGTCAGGGACGAAAAAAAGTTTCCCGATTTAGACGCGCTGAAAGCGGAGATCAGCCTGAACGAAAAAACCGCAAGAACGCTGTTTGAAGCGTTTGAAAAGAAGTAAAAAGAAGGAAGTTCTCATGTGAGAACTTCCTTCTTTTTACTGTGTAGTTAGCCTTGAATGTAGTAACACCGAAGTATATGAGTAGGTTCCAAAAAATGTTGAGTTAATGTACCACTTAATCGTATCATTTCATCTTTATACACCCTTCTTTGTCCAGAGAATCCGCTAAAATAAACCTCTCCTTGGAAAATTCCATTTCTCATTACATTTGTGCTTCCACTAAAATTTGCACCAGTAAACATGGGCTTTACAGACCAATGAAAATATGTACCATCATACCAGGTTGTAAGAATACAGCTCGGGAAAGTTTCATCAGCTAATGTAGATATATCAGAATCTTTAGAGCCGTCGATGGTTACAGTAATTTTTTCACCGGGTGACAAGACGTAAGGATTAAGTTCAGTTCCTAGTTCGTCCGCGTTTTTTGCGGAAGCATAAGGGGTGCAGAAAATCAAAGAAGAAAAGATTAAGGAAAATACTAGTAATAGTGAAATTGCCTTTTTTCTGGTTTTGAACATTAAAAACACTCCTTTAATAATATTTATTTGTGAAAGAGTTGTGTGAATTTCTTTCACCAATAATATAGCATAATATGAAATAATTGTCAATAGATATTTACTTTTTTGAAAGTATATGTTATAATTGACACATCAAAAGAAAGAGAGGTAAAAATATGCTCACCCCAATCGACATGAAAGAATGGGAAAAAACCTGCCGCGAAAAAACAGGACTCGGGTTTGAAACATTCAAAACCGTCACGCATTGCGATGCCGAAACGCTCGATGCGCTTTTGGAAGCCGCGTCGGGCAGCATAAAGGGAACCATGTATTTCGATTGGCTCATGGAGTACCTCTCTTTGGCGCAGAGCGGCAAAAACGCCGATGTAAAAACCGTCGTTGACGACATCGACGCCCTCATTGAAATGCTGGGTATCACGCCGGAAGCGTTCGAGCGGTACTGCGGCAAAACGACCGAAGACGTCAAAGCCGCGTTTCAAACGCCGCTCACCGAGCGCGAACAGCTGCTTTTCCGCATTTTAAGCCTCAAAGGCCTGCTTGGCAGCCTCCATAACCGTGCCGCAAGCATTGAAATGCTTGAACATAAATAAGAAAACCCTCGCTGTGCTTCAAACGAACACAGCGAGGGTTTTGTATGTAAACGCAAAAATCACTCAAAATATTCAAAGCAGCCGAGCGCTTTTACGCCGGAGCTGACGTGGCAGCAAATGCTGATGGGGAGTTTGTAAAGCTCAATGCTGTTGTCATCAAAATACTTGCGTATTGTCTTGCGCCACTCGAGCGCGGGCTTGATGTCGCCGGAGTACGCCGCCGCAATGTGCACCTTTTTGCCCGCAAAACGCGTTTGCAGGTCTTTTTCGAGCGCCTTCAGCATCGTTTTTTCGGCGTTTGCCATGCCGCGCACCTTCGCGTAAGCGTCCAGCTTGCCGCCCTGAATCTGCAAAACGGGCTTGAGGCCCAGCAGCGTCGCGAGCGCCGCCCCGGCCGGCGTCACACGGCCGCTCTTTTTTAAGAGCTCCAGTGTATTTACAGCAAGGTAAATGCTCGCGTTATACGCGGTGTTTTCAAGCTGCACGCAGATTTCGGCAGCGGTCAGACCCTTTTCGGCCAGCGTCAGCGCGTCCAGAACGGATTCGCGCTGCGTGATGGAAATGCGCTTGTTGTCCACAACGCATACGCGGCCGTTGTATTCCGCGGCGAGTGCCTTTGCAGTGTCGCAAGAGCCGCTCAGCGCCGAAGACATCGGAATGTGCACAACGGAATCGTGCGTCGCGAGCGCCTCCTCCCACATCGCCGTGAGGGATTCCGGCGAGGGCTGAGAGGTGGAGACCTCTGCGCCGGCTTCCAGCATTTCAAAGAAGTGCTCATACGTGCAGGTGACGCCCTCAAAATACTCCGTGCCGTCTACGATGAACGGCATGGGCAGAAGATAAACGCCCAGCTTTTTCGCTTCCTCGCGGGTGATGCCGCTGTTTGTATCGGTAACAACTGCAATTTTGCTCATTAAAAATATCCTTTCTCCGGCGGAAAAACTTCCGCGCCCATAACGCCTTTTCGCATCGTTTGTGTTCAGCCTTTCACGGGTAAACTTGCTTTTGCACGGTCGTTTCGATAATTAACTGTTTAATAGTATACGGATTTCAAAAGCTTGTCAAGATGCACAATGTCGAAAATGTACGAGTTTCGCAAAAAAGGCAGGAAGAGCTGTGAAAAAGTCGGTTTTGGGCCGGACGTTTTCGCTATTTTGCACGGAACGAAAAATCTGCGCCGCAGAGGAAAAACCGCTTGCAAACTTTGAAGAATTATGCTATACTTTCAAAGTGCCCGTCCTCGGATCAGGGACTAACCCTTTTGGGAGACATCTCCGCAGGGATAACACCGACCCAGACCTGTGAGCGCGGCAAATATTTTAGAAAAGGTGGAAAACACAATGCTGAAGAGCGAAAAGACAGAGATCATCAAGAAGTACGCACGCCATGAGGGTGACACGGGTTCCCCGGAAGTTCAGATCGCCGTTCTCACCAAGAGGATCAACGACCTCACCGAGCACCTCCGTACCAACCAGAAGGATCATCACTCCCGCCGCGGCCTGCTGAAGATGGTCGGCCAGAGAAGAAGCCTTCTCAATTACCTCATTAAGGTTGACATCGAGCGTTACAGAGCAATCATTGCAGAACTCGGTATCCGTAAGTAATTTTTTGCCTTTTTTCAGCTGCGCGCGACCCGCGCAGCTGATTTAATATCTGCACAAAATGATTCCAAGGGCTGTTTAGCAGTGAAACGGGCGCATACAGGTCGTAAAACACGTGTGCGTCGGTTTAATTGTTAAACGGTCTGCGGAGTCGGAAAATCCCGGCTTTCGGGGGGAAGGAAAATAACCTTTATGTTTGAAAATTTCAGAGTATTTGAAACGGAATTTGCCGGACGCCCGCTGAAGATCGAAACCGGTAAAATGGCACAGCTTGCAAACGGCGAGTGCCTTGTCCGTTACGGTGAGACCACCATCCACGTGGCAGCCACCGCTGCCGCAAAGCCGCGTGACGGCATCGACTTTTTCCCGCTTTCCGTTGACTTCGAGGAAAAGCTCTACTCCGTCGGCAAGATCCCGGGCTCTTTCTTAAAGCGTGAGGGTCGCCCGACCGATAAGGCGATTCTTGTCTGCCGTATGATCGACCGCCCCATCCGCCCGCTGTTCCCGAAGGACATGCGCAACGATGTTTCCATCGTCTGCACCGTCATGTCCGTTGACCCGGATTGCTCCCCGGAGATTGCCGCACTCGTCGGCACCAGCGTCGCGCTGTCCATCTCCGACATTCCGTGGGACGGCCCCATCAGCGGCGTTTCCGTCGGCCTCATCGACGGCGAGTTCATCATCAACCCGACGGCAGAGCAGAGAAAGCTCTCCCAGATGGCTGTTACCGTCGCTTCCACCGATGAGCGCATCGCAATGATCGAAGCCGGTGCAAACGAAGTGTCCGACGAGGACATGTTCAACGGCATTATGGCAGGCCATGCGGAAAACCAGAAAATCATTGAGTTCATCAAGGGTATCCAGAGGGAGATCGGCAAAGAGAAGTTCTCTTACCCGTCCAATAAGCCGGATCCGGAGATGTTCGAAGAAATCCGCGATTTCGCCATTGATGACGTGAAGGCCGCACTCGATACGGACGACAAGACCGTTCGCGACGAGAGACTCAAGCCTGTTTACGAAAAAGTGCACGAGCACTTCGACGAAATTTACCCCGATCAGGCGGCAAAGATCGACGAGTGCATGTATTTGACGCAGAAGTTCGTCGTGCGCCGTTGGCTGCTCGACGAGCAGAAGCGTGTTGACGGCAGAGGTATGGATGAGATCCGTCCGCTTGCCGCAGAAGTCGGTCTGCTGCCGCGCGTACACGGCTCCGGCATGTTCACCCGCGGCCAGACGCAGGTGCTTACCGTTGCAACGCTCGGCTCCACGCGTGACAACCAGCTTCTCGACGGCATCGACGACGAAGAGTCCAAGCGTTACATCCACCACTACAACTTCCCGTCCTACTCCGTAGGCGAGACGAAGCCCTCCAGAGGCCCGGGCAGACGTGAAGTCGGTCACGGCGCACTGGCAGAGCGCGCACTTGTGCCGGTTATCCCGCCGGTCGAGGAGTTCCCGTATACCATCCGTCTGGTTTCCGAGGTGCTTTCCTCTAACGGTTCCACGTCTCAGGGCTCCATCTGCGGCTCTACGCTGGCGTTGATGGACGCAGGTGTGCCGATTAAAGCGCCGGTCGCCGGTATTTCCTGCGGCCTCATCACCGAGGGCAGCCGCTGGATGACCATGGTCGATATTCAGGGTCTTGAGGATTTCTTCGGCGATATGGACTTTAAGGTTGCCGGTACAAAGAAGGGCATCACCGCCATTCAGATGGACCTGAAGATTCACGGTCTCACGCCGGAGATCATCAAGGAAGCGTTTGCGAAGACGCACAAAGCAAGAAATTACATTCTGGACGAAGTTATGCTGCCGGTTATCGCAGAGCCGCGTCCCGAGCTTTCCAAATATGCACCGAAGATGCTGTCCACCATTGTGCCGGTCGATAAGATCCGCGAGGTCATCGGCTCCGGCGGCAAGGTCATTCAGAAGATCTGCGCCGAGTGCGACGTTACCATCGATATCGAGGATGACGGCCACTGCTATGTTGCGGGCATAGACATTGAAAAGTGCCGCCGCGCTATGGACATCATCGATACCATCGTCAACGACCCGGAGCCGGGCTCCTATTACAGCGGCCGCGTGACGAGAATCATGGACTTCGGCGCGTTTGTGGAGATTGCCCCGGGCAAGGAAGGCCTTGTGCATATCTCTCAGCTCGACATCAAGCGCACGGAGAACGTCACGGATGTCGTCAATGTCGGCGATATCGTGAAAGTCAAGGTGCTTGAAATCGACGATAAGGGCAGACTGAACCTCTCCCGCCGCGAAGCGCTGATCGACCTTGACGGTGCCGTGCCGGAGAACGTCCTGCCGGAGAAGCAGCCGCGCCGTGAGCGCAGCGACCGCCCGCGTGGAGATCGTCCGCGCCGCGACAGAAACGACAGACACTAAGTTCGATAACGGGGGACAAGCCGAGGCTTGTCCCTTTTTGTTTTCTAAACCGGAAAGGCATGATAAACATGAAAACGAAACTTGTTTTACTCGGTACGGGAACACCGAACGCCTGCCCGTGGGCGAGCGGCCCGGCTTCCGCCGTCGTTGTCGACGGCCATGCGTACCTCGTCGATTTTGGCCCCGGCGTCGTAAGACGCGCAGCGGAAGCGTACCGCCGCGGCGAAGATGCCCTTAGACCCGATCTGCTCGATACCGCGTTCTGTACGCATTTGCATACCGACCATACCGCCGGGTTTGCGGACCTCATTTTCACCCCGTGGGTGCTGGAACGGGAAAAACCGCTGGGGGTCTTCGGCCCGAAGGGAATCCGAAATATGGCGCAGCATCTGCTCTCTGCCTATGCGGTCGATATCGATTTTCGCCTGCACGGCTTTGAGCGCGCGAACGAAAACGGCTATAAGGTGGAAGCGACGGAGATTGAACCGGGCGTTATTTACGAAGACGAGCGTGTTACCGTGGAGGCGTTCACCGTCAGCCACGGCACACTCGAAAGCTACGGCTATAAGTTCACAACAAAAGACGGGAAGACCGTTGTCATCAGCGGCGATACCGCCCCGCTCGACATCATCGCGGAAAAGGCCAAAAACTGCGATATTCTGCTGCACGAGGTCGAGTATGCCGCCGGCATTGCCGCGCGCGAACCGAAGTGGCAGAAATATCACCGCGAGGTGCATACGCTCAGCACGGACTTAGCTGAGGTTGCGAAAAAAGCGCAGCCGAAGCTGCTCGTCACCTACCACCGCATTTACCACATGAATATTCAGGATAACGCCATTGATGTCGAAGCTGAAACGCGCCGCCGCAGCGACCTCATTTTGCAGGAGATCCGCGATGCGGGCTACACGGGCAAGGTCGTAAACGGCGAAGACTTAGACGTTTTTAACGCCTGAGTTTTTGCAAAAAGGCTTTCTTTTTGCGCTGTTTCCATGTATAATGGAGCAGAAAAGAGAATAGGGAAAGGACGTTTTTGCCGCGAATTTGCGGTGAAAACAAATAAAATCATGGATTTAAATACAGTAAAAACCGTTGTGGTGAAAATCGGCACCTCAACCTTGACATACGAAAACGGCAAAATGAACCTGCGCCGCATCGATAAGCTCTGCCGCACGCTGTGCGACCTGCAAAACGGCGGCCGTCGCATCGTGCTCGTTACGTCCGGCGCCATTGGCGTGGGCATGGGCAAGCTCGGTCTGCCGGAGCGCCCGGACGACACCGCCAAAAAGCAGGCGCTTGCCGCCATCGGCCAGTGCGAGCTGATGTTTGCCTACGATAAATTCTTCGGCGAATATCATCAGAACGTCGCGCAGGTCTTGCTCACGGCAGATGTTACCTCGCAGCCCATCAGCCGCCGCAACGTGGAAAATACATTCCGTGAGCTGCTCGATATGAACGTCATTCCGATCGTCAACGAAAACGATACCGTTGCGGTCGATGAGCTCGAGGGTCGCAATTTCGGCGATAACGATACGCTTTCCGCCATCGTCGCAAGCATTATCAACGCAGACGTGCTGATGATCTTAACGGACATCGACGGCGTATACGACAAAAACCCGAAGGCCTACCCCGACGCAAAGCGTCTCAGCGTCATCGAGAAGATCGACGACGAGGTGCGTGCCATGGCGGGCGGGGCAGGCTCCGCACGCGGTACAGGCGGCATGGCGACGAAAATTCGTGCCGCAGAGATTGCAGGGCGTGCAAATATCCCGACATATATCCTCTCCGGCGAAGATCCGGAGAACCTCTACCGCATTTTCGACGGTGAGGACATCGGCACGGTGTTCATGCCGTAATTTACAGAAAGGAACACAACGCGTATGACAGAACTTCAAAAAATGGGTGCCGCAGCCCAAAAAGCCGCCGCCGTTCTGCGCACCGCAGGCGAAAAAAAGCGCACGGCATTAAACGCCGCCGCGGCTGCCCTGCGCGCGCGTCAGGCAGAAATTCTTGCCGCGAACGAAGAAGACATTAAAGCCGCAAAAGAAAACGGCATGAGCGAAGCCATGCTCGACCGCTTGGCGCTCACGCCTGCCCGCATTGAGGGCATGGCAAAGGGCGTGGAAGACGTATCCGCCCAACGCGACCCCGTGGGCCGCATTTTAAGCGGCGAAACGAACCCCAAAGGGCTTAAAGTAGAGAAGATCACGGTGCCGATGGGTGTTATCGGCATCATTTACGAAGCGCGTCCGAACGTGACGAGCGACGCGGCTGCGCTGTGCCTTATGGCGGGCAGTGCCGTCATTCTGCGCGGCGGCAAGGAAGCGTTCCGCTCCAATAATGCCATCGCCGAAGTTCTGCGCGATGCGATAGGATCCGCCGGCCTCCCGCGCGACAGCGTTCAGCTTGTACAGGATACCTCCCGCGCGTCCAGCGTGGAGCTCATGGGCATGACGGAGTACCTCGATTTGCTCATTCCGCGCGGCGGCGCAGGGCTTATCCGCGCCGTGGTGGAAAACGCCAAGGTACCGGTCATCGAGACCGGCGTCGGCAACTGCCACGTGTATGTCGACAAAGACGCAGACATCGAAATGGCGGCGAATATCATTTTCAACGCGAAAACCTCCCGTCCGTCCGTCTGCAACGCCATCGAAACGATCTTGGTGCACAAGGACATTGCCGAAGCGGCGCTGTCCGTCATCTCAAATAAGCTCAAAGAGAAAAACGTAGAGCTGCGCGGCGATAAGCGCACATGCGAACTTCTGCCCGAAGCCAAACCCGCGACCGAAGCGGACTGGGCAACGGAATACCTCGATTATATTCTGGCTGTGCGCGTCGTAGACAGCCTTGACGCGGCTATCGCGCACATTGCGCAGTATTCTACCGGCCACAGCGAGTGTATCGTCACCGAGAACCTCCGTGCGGCGGAGCGGTTCACGGCACAGGTCGATGCGGCGGCGGTCTATGTAAACGCGTCCACGCGCTTCACGGATGGCGGCGAGCTTGGGCTCGGCGCAGAGATCGGCATCTCCACGCAGAAGCTGCACGCCAGAGGCCCCATGGGCTTGAATGAGCTCGTTTCCTACAAATTCATCATCCGCGGCGACGGTCAGATCAGATAAGCAGATAAAAGAGCGCGAACAAAAGCTCCGCACTGCCGCCTTCGTTGTAAAGCAAAAGGAGGAGTGCAAGCAAAAGCGTGCGCTCCTTGTCTTTTAGCAGCGTATCGAGAGGAGAAAGAGGCCTATTCGGAGCAGCCTGAAATTCCTTCGGTATTTCAGCTGACGTTTCCGCATTTCCCGGCGTTGATTCCTCCGTTGGCTTTTCCGGCGGAGACGGCGCGTTATGCGCCGAGCGCCCCTGCATTTCCCGCGCGCGGCGCAAGGCTTCTTCCACGGCGCGTGCGTCCGGCATGTTACTCGGCATTTTACCCCGCCTTTCTCAAAGAATATTCTGTAAAACGCCGCTCTCTTTCAAAAGCGGCAAAAGGCGCAAGAGCTTCAAAATTTTCGAGGCTTCATCCAGCTTTTTCTGCCGTGCTTCGCCGAGCAAAGGGCGCAGCGCCGCAAGCAATCGCGTGGAGTCATCTTCGCGGTTTGCGCTTGCCAAAAGCGGCGCGGCGCGCAAAAGCATCGCCGTCATCGGATCGCTGTTGTTTAGAGTGTTCAGCAAATTGAGCGGCGCGGTGGCCGCCGGTTTTTGCTGCACCGGCGGCGTAGCCGGGGCAGGGGCTTGCGGCGGATTCATGCCAAGCGAGTTCATCACGCCCTGCAGCTGCGCCATGCTTTGCGGGTCGTTTAAAATGGATTGTACGGCTGCGGCCAGGTCTTCCACCGCCGCTCACCTCCTTTCTATTTTTTGCCGCCGAGAGCCTCAAATAGTTTCTGCGCGGCAGGTGTGGAAAGCAGCTTTTTCGCGGCCTCCGGGTCGCTTAAAACGCGGTTTAGCTGCGAAGCCGCCGCGTTATTTTGACCGCCCGTAATGTTCTGCAGGTCGCCGTTTTCGGCGGCGGCGCGCAGCGCTTCCGGCGTGGTGTGCAGCCGTTTCGCCGCCAAAGCCAAAAGCGATTGCATTTCACGTTCGTTCATGGTAAACCCTCCCTTTAGGGAAACTTCCGTTTACAGTTTATGCGCGGCGCGAAAAAATGAGACCTCATCTGCGTTAAATTCAAAAGAAGGAGAATT
Organism: Hominenteromicrobium sp.; assembly: GCF_046974225.1. Taxonomy (NCBI): domain Bacteria; kingdom Bacillati; phylum Bacillota; class Clostridia; order Eubacteriales; family Oscillospiraceae; genus Hominenteromicrobium; species Hominenteromicrobium sp. The sequence goes on from NZ_JBKWAE010000002.1 coordinate 176,633, forward strand.
TTCATGAAACTGCTGGTTTTTTCGGATTCCCACGGCATGCCGCTCTATATGCGCGAAACGCTCGAGAAGCACAGAGACGTGGATGCCGTCATTTTCCTCGGCGACGGGCAAAACGATTTTCAAATGATGCGCGCTCTGTTCCCGAATATCGCATTTTACTCCGTGCGCGGCAACTGTGACCTCGGCTGCGCAGACATGCCGGTACGCGAAATTTTAGACCTTGACGGCGCTAAAATTTTCTGCACACACGGGCACCTTTACCATGTGAAATCAGGGCTCTATACCGTTGTGTGCGCCGCAAGGGAGGCGGGTGCGAATCTTTTGCTGTTCGGCCACACGCACGAGGCGCTCGAGACCTACGACGACGGACTGTATATCTTAAACCCCGGCTCCTGCTCGGGCTTTCGCGCGACCTGCGGACTGGTTGATATTTCGCCCGCCGGGATACTAACAAATATTTTACACATAAATTGACATGGAGCGACGCAACTTGTCATTGACATTGCACAGATAAAATGGTAATCTAATTATAGCGTGTAGGTGCGGGTCATCCGCATTTAACATAAGGCAGATACGTTTTTTCGCACTGCCGAAAATTTAAACCATGGAAGGAAGAATAGAGTATGACCGAGTATGAAAGATGGCTTAGCGTCGAACTGGACGATCCAGACTTGAAAGAAGAGCTGCTTTCCGTTAAGGATCAGCCCGAGGAGATAAACGACCGTTTTTACAGAGACCTTGCCTTCGGCACCGGCGGCCTTCGCGGTGTCATTGGCGCAGGCACGAATCGCATGAACGTCTACACGGTGCGCAAGGCGACACAGGGCCTTGCAAACTACCTGAATAAGCACAACACGGAGGGTAAGCCCCTTTCCGTTGCCATTGCACACGACAGCCGCAACAAGGGCGTGCTGTTCTCCAAAGAGTCCGCAGCGGTGCTCGCCGCAAACGGCATCAAGGCGTACCTCTACCCGCAGCTCATGCCGACCCCGGCACTGTCCTTCGCTGTGCGTCACCTGCACTGTGATGCAGGCATCTGCGTTACCGCAAGCCACAACCCGGCAAAGTACAACGGCTATAAGGCCTACGGAAACGACGGCTGTCAGGTAACGGAAGGCATGGCAGACGGCATTATGGCGGAGATCGAAGCGCTCGATATTTTCGCGGACGTGAAGAAAATCCCGTTTGAGGAGGCGCTCGCTTCCGGCAAGGCGGAATATATTGGCGAAGAGACCGTCAACGCGTTCATCGACGCGGTTTACGGCGTGAGCATCCTCGGTAAGCCGGCGGATAACCTCAAGCTCGTCTACACCCCGCTCAACGGTAGCGGCAAAATGTGCGTGCTGCGCATCCTCGACCGCATCGGCGTGAAGGATATCACCGTTGTGCCGGAGCAGAGCGAGCCGGACGGCAACTTCCCCACCTGCCCGTACCCGAATCCGGAAATCCGCGAAGCACTCCAGAAGGGCCTTGATCTCTGCAAGACCGTAAAGCCCGACCTGCTGCTCGCGACCGATCCGGACTGTGACCGCGTAGGCATCGCCGTCAACCAGCATGGCGAGTATGTGCTCATGACCGGCAACGAAGTGGGCATTCTGCTCCTGAACTTTATTGCACAGTGCAAAACGGAGCTCGGCACCATGCCGAAGGACCCGGTCGCGGTCACGACGATTGTTTCCACCGATATGGTCAACGGCATCGCGAAGGATTACGGCATTGAAATTCGCCGTACCCTCACCGGCTTCAAGTATATCGGCGACCAGATCGCTTTGCTTGAGAGCGAAGGCCACCCGGAGCGCTACCTGCTCGGCTTTGAAGAGAGCTACGGCTACCTCTCCGGCGGCTATGTGCGCGATAAGGACGCCGTGGACGGCAGCATGATCATCTGCGAAATGGCTTCCTACTACAAAGAAAAGGGCATGACGCTCGTCGATGCCATCAATGTTCTGTACGAAAAGTATGGCTACTACAAGAACGCCCTGTGCAACTTCGCGTTTGAGGGCGAAGACGGCATGAAGAAGATGAATTCCATCATGGATCATCTGCGCCACAACGCTCCGGCAGAGATTGCCGGCTTCAAGGTCGTCGGCGACAGCGACTATCAGCTTTCCGTGCGCACAGAGGGCGCGGAGAAGACGGAGATCACGCTTCCGAAGTCCAACGTGCTCGAGTATCGTCTAGAGAACGGCAGCAAGCTCATCGTCCGCCCGTCCGGCACAGAGCCGAAGATCAAAATTTACCTCTCCGGCAAGGGTAAAACTGCCGCAGAGTCCGATGAGATCATCGCAAAAATGGAGAAAGCGGCAACCGAACTGCTCGGTCTGTAATTTCTACATAAGCTAAAAAAGGGGCAGAGTTCCGGTTTTCTTCGGGGTTCTGCCCTTTTTGCGCAAAAAGATGTCTGCCGATGTCCTGTGATGTCCTCTTAACTGTCGCTTTTTCGCTCACCTCAGCAAAAAAAGAAAATATGTTCGAGAAAACCGTTGCTTTTTTTCAACGGATTTAGTATAATAGAGGCAGTAAAAAAAGAGTTTCACCTTTGGAAACCGCAGCCTTTTGAAAAAGGTTGGCAAAAACTTTAACCACGCTCGACGGAAACACAATCAATCAGGAACCATAACCCAAATTTCAAAAGAAGTGAGGATATAACCATGGCGAAGGAAAATAAAAGCCCCGTAAGCAAAAAAGCGGAGGACATCAAGCCCGAAGACAAGCGCAAAGCGCTTGAGACTGCGTTGACGCAGATTAAAAAGCAGTTCGGCGAGGGCGCTGTTATGCGTCTTGGCCAGAACAACGGCATGCACGTGGATGCGATCTCCACCGGCTCTCTTTCGCTGGACCTCGCGCTCGGTATCGGCGGTCTGCCGCGCGGCAGAATCATTGAGATCTACGGCCCGGAATCCTCCGGTAAGACCACCTTGGCGCTCCACTGCGTCGCCGAAGGCCAGAAAATGGGCGGCAACGCGGCGTTTATCGACGTGGAGCACGCGCTTGACCCGGTCTATGCGTCCGCGCTCGGCGTAGACGTGGATTCTCTGCTCGTTTCGCAGCCGGACAACGGCGAACAGGCGCTCGAGATTACCGAGGCGCTCGTGCGCTCCAACGCCATCGATGTTATCGTTGTGGACTCTGTGGCGGCGCTCGTTCCGCGCGCGGAGATCGAGGGCGAAATGGGCGACAGCCACGTCGGCTTGCAGGCGCGTTTGATGTCGCAGGCGTTAAGAAAGCTTGCCGGTGCCATCTCGAAGTCAAACTGCGTCGCCATTTTCATCAACCAGCTGCGCGAAAAAGTCGGCGTTGTCTACGGCAACCCGGAGGTCACGCCGGGCGGCCGCGCGCTGAAATTCTACTCCTCCGTGCGTCTCGATGTGCGCAAGAAGGAGGTTTTGAAGAGCGGTACCGACATCATCGGCTCCCGCACAAAGGTCAAGGTTGTGAAAAACAAGGTTGCGCCGCCGTTCCGTGAGGTCGAATTCGACATCATGTACGGGCAGGGCATCTCGAAGGTCGGCGACCTGCTTGACCTTGCCGAAAGACTCGAGATCGTGCAGAAGAGCGGCGCGTGGTTCTCGTATAACGGCACGCGTATCGGTCAGGGCCGCGACAATGCGAAGAACTTCCTGCGCGACAACCCGGATATTTTTGAGGAAATTTCCGAGCTCGTCCGTCAGAATGCGGATAAGCTCTACGCAAAGTCCATCAAGGGCGGCAGTGCGCCGAAGCCCGTTGAAAAGGCCGAGGAGGAAGAATCCCCCGAGCAGGCGGAGAACACCCGTAAGAACGTGCAGGCAGACATCGACATCACGGTCGATGACGACGAATAATGAAGATCACGGACATCGCCCCGCGCCGCCACAGGCTTTCACAGCTTTATATTGACGGCGAAGCGGCGGTGAAGGTGGACACGGAAACGCTTTTGCGCCGCGGCATTGCCATCGGCGACGAGCTCGACGACGAGGAGCTGCACGCGCTTTTGCAGGCATCCGCAAAGCACCGCGCCGAGGAAAAGGCGCTGTACCTTTTGGAGCACCGCGCCCACTCCAAAAAAGAGCTGGAAAACAAGATCACCCGCGCGGAATTTGACCGCGAGGCTGCCCGAAGCGCCGTGGAGCACATGGAAGAGCTGGGCTTACTAAATGACGAGGACTACGCCCGCCGCCTTGCAAACGAGCTTTTCACACGCAAAAAATTCGGCGCGCGCCGCGTAAAGCAGGAGCTGCGCCAAAAGGGCATTGACGATGCGCTCATCGCCGCGGTGATGGACGAGTTTTCCACAGAACGTTCGGAAACAGAGGAAAACATCCGCGCCATTTTGGAGCGAAAGTATCCCATGGCGCGCGAAGACGAAAAAGTGCGCCGCCGTGCCGTAGCCGCCTTGCAGCGCTATGGCTACGGCTTTGACGAGATCTTCTCTGTCTTAAATTCAGAAGAATGACCGTAAAACGGCGCTGCTTTGGTTGCAGGGCCGTTTTGTGCGTTGCGCGAGACGGACAGGGTGTGCAAAAAAGGCATGATTTCCGGGCGGCAAGCGTGTTTTTGCGCGTATAATTGTATGATTTTTGTGAACGGGCGGCATTTCGATTGAAAAGCCGCTCGTTTTCTGCTAAAATAGGTAGCGGCAGAACAGAAATTATATAAGGGCATGTCTAAGGCTTGGATATGCACCGAGAAAGGGTTATATACATGGCAATTAAAGTGGGAATGGTCAGCCTTGGCTGTGCCAAAAACCAGGTGGACGGCGAAATGCTGATGGCGAACCTGAAAAACGCGGGCTTTGAGCTGTGCGATGACGCTGCGCTTGCGGACGTTGCAATCGTGAACACCTGCGGCTTTATCGACAGCGCGAAGCAGGAATCCATCGATGAAATTCTGGAGCTTACGACGCTGAAAAAAGAGGGCCGCATCAAGAAGATTGTGGTGACGGGATGTCTTGCGGAGCGCTACCGCGAGGAAATTCACAAAGAGCTGCCCGAGGTGGACGGCGTGTTCGGCATCGGCGCGAACGCGGACATTGCGGCGTGCATTGAAAGTGCAATGAATGATTTTACGGAGAGCTTTCCCGAAAAGAGCAAAATGCCGCTGTGCGGCGAGCGCGAGCTTTCGACCCCGAGCTATTTTGCGTACATCAAGATTGCAGAGGGCTGCGACAACAAATGTACTTACTGCGCGATTCCGATGATCCGCGGCGGCTACCGCAGCCGCACGATGGAGAGCATCGAGGAAGAAGCGCGCGGTCTCGTTGAAAACGGCGCGAAGGAGCTCATCCTCATTGCGCAGGACACGACCCGCTACGGCATTGACCTGTACGGCGAATATTCCCTTGCAAAGCTGATGCGCCGCCTGTGCAAAATTGATGGCCTCAAGTGGCTGCGCGTGCTCTATTGTTACCCGGACGCTTTGACGGATGAGCTTTTGGAGACGATGGCGGAGGAAGAGAAGATTGTGAAGTATATCGATCTGCCGCTGCAGCACGCTTCCGCACGCGTTTTAAAGCGCATGAACCGCACCGGAGACCGTGAGAGCCTGACGGCGCTGATGAAGAAGATCCGCGAGAAGATTCCGGGCGTGACGCTGCGCACAACGCTTATTACGGGTTTCCCGGGCGAGACGGAGGAGGAATTCACCGAGCTTGCGGAATTTGTGAAAGACATTGAATTTGAGCGCCTCGGCTGCTTTGCCTACTCGCAGGAGGAGGGCACGCCGGCGGCTTTGATTCCCGACCAGATCGACGACGAGGTGAAGAACCACCGCGCGGAGATCATCATGGAATCACAGATGAACATTATGGACCGCCTTGGCGAAAAGCAGGTTGGGGGGGACATCACCGTGTTGACGGAGGGCTTTGACCGCTACGCCGAATGCTGGTTCGGCCGCAGCGCCATGGACGCGCCGGACATTGACGGCAAGGTGTTTTTCTCTGCGGAAACGAAGCCGTACTACGGTGAAATGGTAACGGTGCACGTGGACGAGGCCATTGACGGCGACCTGTTCGGTACGCGCGTCTAGACGGGAGAACCGCTATGAATTTACCGAATAAACTGACGATACTGCGCATCATCTTAGTACCGTTTTTTGTGCTTTTCATGCTGCTTTCCGGCGACATATTCCCGCACCACAATTTAGTGGCGCTGGCAATTTTCGGCATTGCGTCGTACACCGACCACTTGGACGGCAAAATCGCGCGGCGCGATCACCTCATCACAAATTTCGGCAAGCTGATGGACCCCTTGGCCGATAAGATCATGGTGATGTCGGCGCTTGTCTGCTTTGTGGCGAACGGCATGACAAACACGGTATTTGTGCTCCTTATTATGGTCCGCGAATTTGCTGTGACGTCCATCCGCCTTATTGCGGTGGAGCAGGGCAGGGTGATTCCGGCGAACAACTGGGGCAAGGCGAAAACCGTGTCGCAGATCGTCGCAATCTGCATCGTGCTGTTGACGCAGTATATTCTCGACCTTGGCGCATACGGCATTTTGGCTTTGCCGACGGAGACGCTTTCTCCGATATTTACATGGGTGAATTTTGTCGTGATGGCGATTGCAACCTTGCTCGCCGTTGTTTCCGGCATCATTTACGCCAAAGACGCAAAAGATTTATTTACAGAGCTGTGATTTGAATTTCGCGCTTACATTACCCCTTTGGAAGGACCTTAGCATTCCCTATGAAAATTACCGTTATCGGCTGCGGCCGTTGGGGCACGTTTATCGCGTGGTACCTCGATAAGATCGGCCACAGTGTTTCCCTTTACGGGCGGAAAAGCTCTGCCCATATGCAAAAGCTCATCGAGACCCGCACAAACGGGCTTGTAGAGCTGCCCGAAACCTTACATTTGACAAATTCTTTGGACGCTGTGAAAGACAGCGACGTGATTGTAATCTCCGTCAACTCGCAGGGCCTGCGCGGCCTGATGCGCGAGCTTCAGCCGTTTGAGCTGAAAAATAAAATTTTCGTGCTGTGCATGAAAGGCGTGGAGATTGAAACCGGCATGCGGCTTTCCCAGGTGTGTGCCGCGGAGTGTGACAGCTCAAACGCGGTCGCCGTTTGGGTTGGACCCGGCCATGTACAGGAGTTTGCGGCCGGTGTGCCGAACTGCATGGTCATTGACAGCGACAGCGAAGACGCAAAAAAGACGCTGGTGGAATCATTCGGCAGCGACCTCATTCGCTTTTACTACGGACAGGACCTCATCGGCAATGAGATCGGTGCGGCGGCGAAGAATGTCGTCGGCATTGCTGCCGGTATGCTGGACGGCCTCGGGCTTTCGACGTTAAAAGGCGCTTTGATGGCGCGCGGCACGCGTGAGATTGCGCGGTTGATTGACGCTTTAGGCGGCAACGAGCTTTCGGCTTACGGGCTTTGTCACCTCGGCGACTACGAAGCGACGCTGTTTTCGCCGTATTCGCACAACCGCATGTTCGGCGAGAAGTTTGTGAAAAACGAGCCGTACACCGATTTGGCGGAGGGCTATTACGCCGTGGACGCGCTTTTGCGCCTTGGCAAGATGGTTTCGGCCGATTTGCCGATTTGCCGCGCGGTATACAATGTGTTGTATAAAGGCGAAAATGCACACGATGAAGTCAACGCTTTGTTTACAAGGAGTATAAAAAATGAGTTTTGAGCTTCAAGGCAGCGGGACGTATGAAGATGTCGTTTTGCAGGCGAAGGCACTCATTGAAGACGAGCCGGAGCTTGTGCCGAACATGGCAAACCTTTCGGCACTGTTGAATCTAACACTGAAAAACATCAACTGGGTGGGCTTTTACACGGTGCAGCCGGACGGCAATTTGCTGTTGGGGCCGTTTCAGGGTAAACCGGCGTGCATCCGCATCAAAGCGGGGCGCGGTGTGTGCGGCACAGCGCTTGCGGAGAAGAAAACGCTGCGCGTAGCGGACGTGCACGCGTTCCCGGGGCATATTGCCTGCGACAGCGCGAGTCGTGCGGAGATTGTGGTGCCGGTGATGAAAGATGGAAAAGTCTATGCTGTTTTGGATGTGGACAGCCCGTTTGAAGATCGTTTTACCGCAGAAGATGAGGCATTTTTAGAGAAAATCGCCGCGCTTTTGGCGGAAAAATTTTGAGTCAATAAGCGGATGACCGCTTAAAAATAAGGGTACATACCCGAAAAATCAAAGAGAGGAAGCGTTTTTATGACGAATGAAGTGATTCAGAACATTTTGACCCGCTGCAGTGTCCGCGCGTATGACGACCGCCCGGTGGAGAGAGAAAAGATCGACACGCTTTTGCAGTGCGCTGTGCATGCACCGAGCGCGATGAACCGCCAGACATGGCATTTTTCTGCTGTTTTAAATCGCGAGAAAATCGCGAAGCTTGCGGTGGCTGTGGGCAAGGCGCTCGGCAACGAGAAGTATGACATGTATAAGCCCGCCGCGCTTATCATTCCGTCGAACGAGCTGATTGGCGACACGGGTATCACGTCCTGGGACAACGCTTGCGCGCTTGAAAATATCTTCCTCGCGGCGCATTCCATGGGGCTTGGTACTGTGTGGATCAACCAGCTTTCTGACACGTGCGACGTGCCTGAGGTGCGCGCCGTTTTGACGGAGTTCGGCGTGCCGGAGAACCACAAGGTATTCGGCATTGCGGCCATCGGTTATGCGGCAGCAGAAACGCCTGTGAAGGAGAAGAAATTCCCCGTTACGTATGTGGAGTAAAGAAAAGTAAAGTGAAAGCGCCTGCAAGGTTTGACCCTGCGGGCGCTTTTTAGTGGCTAAAAAGTTTGCCTTTGTCGTTCCATTCACCGAACAGCTTTCCGGCGGCGGAATTTTCGATGAACCACACGCGAAAAGCTTTGCGTACGGTAGGATTGAAATATACGCGCCGGGAAACGGGTGCGGCTATCTCCTGAGATGTCAAATTAAAATCCTATTTCGTACTTTTATTTTTGTAACCGCTTGAAAAATGGGAGAAAAGGTGTTAGAATGGGCGTATGCGTGTTTGGAGCGCGGTTTAAGAATAGGCGTTATAGGGTATCAAAGGGGGAGGACGTTTGGAAAAAACAAAAAACGGGATCACGGAAGGTGTTATTTGGAAACAGCTTTTGCTTTTCTTCTTTCCGATCTTGATCGGCACTTTTTTTCAGCAGTTGTATAACACGGTTGACACGATCATTGTCGGTCAGTTTGTCGGCACCGAGGCGTTGGCGGCTGTGGGCACGACGGGCACGGTCATCAACCTGCTTGTAGGTTTTTTTGTCGGCGTAGCTTCCGGCGCGACGGTCATTATTTCGCAATATTTCGGCGCAAACGACCGCGAAAATCTTTCTAAATCTGTCCACACGTCCATGGCGCTGGCGGTGGCGGGCGGCGTTGTCATTATGGTCTTCGGCATTGTGACGGCGCGCCCGACAATGCTGGCGATGGGTGTGCCGGACGACATCATGGATGACGCGGTTTTGTACATGAACGTATATTATCTTGGCATCATCGGCAACCTGATTTATAATATCGGCACAGGTGTTCTGCGCGCCATCGGCGACAGCCGTATGCCGCTGTACGTTTTGATTGTGTGCTGCCTTGCAAACGTGGTACTCGATTTATTGTTCGTGGTGGTGTTTCACTGGGATGTGTTCGGTGTAGCGTTTGCGACGATTCTATCGCAGCTGATCAGCGCCGTGCTTTTGATGATCCGCCTGATGGGCACGCAGGAAGCATACCGTGTGGAGCTGCGCAAAATTCGCTTTCACAAGGACATTCTAAAGAATGTGGTCCGCATCGGCTTGCCGGCCGGCTTGCAGTCTGTGATGTATTCATTCTCGAATATCCTCATTCAGGCAAGCATCAACAGCTTTGGCACGACAGCTATCGCGGCTTGGGCGGCCATCGGCAAGATTGACGGCTTTATCTGGATGGTGATGAACGCGTTTGGCATTGCGGTGACGACATTTGCCGGGCAGAACTTCGGCGCACGCCAGTATGACCGCATGAAGCGCTGCACGCGTGTGGGGCTTGGCATGTGCCTTGGCACGATCATCGCGCTTTCCGCGCTGCTGTTTATTTTCCGCTATCAGCTTTTGATGTTCTTTACGGGCGATGCGGAGGTTGTGAATATCGGTGCGCAGTTCTGTTTGGTATTGGCGCCGTCCTACTTTACGTTTGTTTTTATCGAGATTTTGTCCGGCGCGATTCGCGGTGCCGGCGAGGCTTTGCAGCCGATGCTCATCACCTGCATCGGCGTATGCGGTCTGCGCGTAGTGTGGATATTGCTTGTGGTTCCATATTGGCACACGATGCAGATGGTCGCGATGAACTACCCGGTATCATGGGTTATCACGGCGGTGATCTTCGTTATTTATTATTTGCGAGGCAAGTGGCTTGACCGCTGCATCAAACGCGAGCACGACCCGCAGCATGGCACTGCGACGGAAGCGTAAAGCAAAAAGCATCTCGGCTTAGCCGAGATGCTTTTTTTACAGATCAAACTCCATGATGCCGCAGTTTGGAAGCTTGAAGGCGGCGTAGTCGGTGTTTTTGACATCTAAGAAGTAGGTGCGGATCATGCGGCAGATACCGCCGTGGCAGACGAGGAGCGTGGTGGGGCCGTTTTCGGCTTTCAGCTTGTTTAAAAGCGGGTAGAGCCGACCGGCTAAGTCCAGCATGGATTCGCCGCCGGGGTAGCGTACGGCGAACTCGCGCTTATTTGCGTTGAACGTTTCGCCGTCCCAGTCGGTATTTTCGTAGATGCCGTAGTTTTGCTCGATGAGCTGTTGTTCGGTCTCGATGGTATCTATGCCGATCTCGTCTGCGATGAGCCTTGCGGTGTGTTGGGCGCGCAGGAGTGGGGAGGCGATGATGCGCTTGATGCCTTTATCTTGGAGGCTGCGCCCGGCTTCTTTTGCCTGCGCGATGCCTTTTTCGGTGAGGTCGATATTCGTGAGGCCGCAGACGCGGTGTGCAGCGTTCATGGGTGTTTCGCCGTGGCGTGTGATGTACAGTTTCATCTTACAGCTCCCTTTACGCTTTTTCCGCGATGCTGTAAAGCAGCTTTTCGGTGTCTTCCCAGCCGAGGCAGGGGTCTGTGATGGATTTGCCGTGGATCATCTCCGGGCAAATCTTCTGCGCGCCCTCGAAGAGGTAGCTTTCAATCATGACGCCCTTGACGAGCTTGTGTATGGCGGGGTCGTAGGAACGGCTGTGCAGCACTTCGCTGACGATGCGGATCTGCTCTTTGAACTTTTTGCCGGAATTCGAGTGGTTGACATCCACGACGCAGGCGGGATTTTCGAGCCCGCTTTCTTCGTAGAGGGAAGCGAGACGTTTTAAATCCTCGTAGTGGTAGTTCGGGATAGTTGTGCCGTATTTATCAACGCCGCCGCGCAAAATGGCGTGGGCGAGCGGGTTGCCGGTGGTGGTGACATCGCACCCGCGATAGATGAAGTTGTGCGCGCTTTGGGCGGCTTTGATGGAGTTCATCATGACGGCAAGATCGCCGGAGGTAGGGTTTTTCATGCCGGCGGGGATATCCATGGAGCTTGCAGTCAGACGGTGCTGCTGGTTTTCGACCGAGCGCGCGCCGATGGCTTCATAGGACAGAAGGTCATCCAAATAGCTGCGGTTTTCGGGGTACAGCATTTCGTCTGCGCATGTGAGGCCGGTCTCCTCAATGGCGCGCATGTGCATTTTGCGGATGGCGATGATGCCGCCGAGCAGGTCAGGGGCTTTATCGGGGTCCGGCTGGTGCAGCATGCCCTTATAGCCCTCGCCCGTGGTGCGGGGCTTATTGGTGTAGATGCGTGGAATCAGAATGAGGCGGTCTTTCACCTGCTCGTTCACACGGGCAAGGCGACGGGTGTATTCGCAGACGCTTTCTTCGTTATCCGCCGAACAGGGGCCGACGATGACGAGAAATTTATCGGACTCTCCGCGGAACACGGCGGCAATCTCTTTATCGCGCGCGGCTTTGATTTCTTTGATGTGCTCCGGGACGGGAAATTCGGCTTTGAGGGCCGCCGGGTTCGGCAGCTCTTTGTTAATGGTCATGGACATAGGGGTGCTCCTTTGATTACTCGAGTTCTGTATTTTGCGCTAAATAGCGGGCGATGGCTTCGTCGCTGTACGAGAGCAGATGCCCGTAACGCACGGCGATTTGGCGGCGGTTTTCGCCCGTATAGTTGTTTTCGGCGATGAGGGTTTGTTTATCGTGTTGAATGCTCAAAAATTCTTTAAGGTCACGGTCTTCGCGGTAGAAAACGATGTTTTGCTTGTCGCGGTTCAACGAGACCGGGAAAAGGTCGGTGATGAGCGGTTCTTTTAAATAATACGCTTTGCAGCCGTACTTTCGGGCGACTGCTTCACACGCGGGGAGAAAATCTGCGCCGAGTGCGTTTTGAAGTTCGTCTTCTGTGAACGGGTGGCTGAGCGCGATGCGCTTTACGCCGGCACGGACAACCTCGCAGAATGCCTCGCACACACCGAGTGCGAAGGAATAAGCATCGATTTGTTTGGACATGGTAAATCTTCTCCTTAACGCCAGCCGCCCGAAATGACGAGCGTTTCACCGGTGATGTACGGGCTTTCGGCTAAAAATCTGACGCCTGCGGCGACCTCTGCCGGGGTGCCTGCGCGCCCGAGGGGAATCTCCTCGCACAGCGCTTTTTTCTCGTCTTCGGACAAATGGGCGTTCATTTTGGTATCGATATAGCCGGGTGCGACGGCATTGACGGTGATGTTCGACGGGGCGAGCTCCAAGGCCAGTGCGCGGGTGAGCCCGAGCATACCGGCCTTGGCGGCGGAATATGCGACTTCCATTGCCGCGCCGCTCACGCCCCAAATGGACGAGACATTGACGATAGCGCCGGATTTTTGGCGGATCATGGAGCGGGACGCGCATTGAGAGAGGTAAACGGCGGAGGACAGATTCGTGTCGCACAAAGTTTTCCACTGTGCGGGCGTCATGGTGTCGAAAAAATCGACGAGCGAGATGCCGGCGGCGTTGACGAGAACGTCAATATGCCCGAGTTTTTTTTCGGTGTCCGCCCACACGCGCTCGCATGCGGCGGGATCGGAAAGGTCGCCGCAGACGGGATAGGCTTCGATGCCGTTTGATTTGAAAGTTTCGGCAAGTTGATTTACATTTTCAATGTGCTTTGCGCCGTGGAGCACGAGGGCGTAACCTGCGGCGGCGAATTCTTTTGCGATGGCAGCGCCGATCTCACCCGACGCGCCGGTGACTAAAACTGTTTTCATTGCATATTCCCCGTGATGTACATTAAAACGGAAAGCGCCGCAAGCGGTGCGGTTTCAGTTCTTAAAATGCGTGGGCCGAGCGTGGCGGGTGTAGCGCCGTATTGTTTAGCGAGCTGCACTTCGGCAGCGTCAAAGCCGCCCTCCGGGCCGATGAAGACGGAAACTTCGGCCTCATTGGGGGAGACGAGCGCGCCGAGTGCTTCGCCGCCGCCTTCGTAGAATAAAATCTTTTTGCCGGGTGCGGTTTTGAGCGCGGACTCTAAATCGGTCATTTTACCGATTTCCGGGATGATGCCGCGGCCGCTCTGCTTTGCGGCTTCAAGCGCGATACGCTGCAAACGCTCTTGTTTTTTTGAAACGGATTTTGCATCCGGCCGGGAAACGCTGCGGGAAGTCAAAACGGGCACAATCTTCGTGACGCCGAGCTCTACGGCTTTTTGCGTGATGGGCTCCAGTTTATCGGCCTTCGGCATACCGGGGTACAGCGTGACGCGCAGGGTGGGCTCGCTTCTGTTTTTAAACTTATCGGTAAGGCGCACCATGACGGTATCGCCCGTGATGCTTTCAATTTCGCCTGTGTAGTCGGTGCCGGCACCGTCCGAAAGCGTGAGGGCGTCGCCCGTGTGCATGCGCAGGGAGCGGGCGATGTGGCGGCCGTCTTCACCGTCTATGACGGCAGAGCCTACGGACGCGGCTTCGTCAAACTGCACGGCAGATGTAAAAAATCTCGGCATATCGGTTCTCCTTATGGAACCACGTATACGCGTGGTTTTGTCTTTTCTATGATACCACGTTTAGGCAGAAAAGCGCAAGGTGTGAAGCACCTTAAAATGCGGACTTTTTCAAAAGCAGTCATTGCGCAAACGCCGTGAAAATGCTATACTTAACTATGTATACTTCTAAAGAGGAGAATCACGCTTGGAACAGAGTAAAATTCGCAATTTCAGCATCATTGCACATATTGACCACGGCAAAAGCACGCTTGCCGACCGCATTTTGGAGCAGACCGAGGCGGTCGCGAAGCGCGACATGGAAGACCAGATCCTCGACAACATGGATCTGGAGCGCGAGCGCGGCATCACCATCAAGGCGCATGCTGTGACGCTCGTCTACCGCGCGAACGACGGTGAGGCATATACGTTCAACCTTATCGATACCCCGGGTCACGTGGACTTTAACTACGAGGTTTCCCGCTCACTTGCGGCCTGTGAGGGCGCGGTGCTGGTGGTGGACGCTTCTCAGGGCATTGAGGCGCAGACGCTTGCAAACACGTACCTTGCGGTGGACGCAGGCCTTGAGGTCGTACCGGTATTGAACAAGATCGATCTGATTTCCGCGGACCCGGACAAGGTTGCGGCGGAGATTGAGGACGTCATCGGTATTCCGGCAGAGGACGCGCCGCGCATCAGCGCGAAAACGGGCCTCAACATCAAAGCCGTTATGGAGAAAATCGTGACGGATATTCCCGCACCGCAGGGCGACCCGGACATGCCGCTGCGCGCACTGATTTTCGACTCCTACTATGACGCATACCGCGGCGTTATCGCGTATGTGCGTATTAAAGAGGGGACGGTGCACCCCGGTGACACCATCCGCATGATGGCGGTGGGCAGTGAGTTCACCGTGGTGGAGTGCGGCATTCTGCGCGCGACGTCTTTGGAGCCCGCAAAGAGCCTTTCCGCGGGCGAAGTCGGCTACATTACGGCATCGATCAAAAACGTGCGCGAGGCGCGCGTGGGCGACACCATTACGCTGGCGGACAGACCGGCGGCAGAGCCGCTGCCCGGCTACCGTGCGGTGCAGCCGATGGTTTTCTGTGGCGTGTACCCGGCAGACGGTGCACACTATGCAGACCTTAGAGATGCGCTCGAAAAATTGCAGCTGAACGACGCGGCGCTGACGTTTGAGCCGGAGACCTCCGTGGCGCTCGGCTTCGGCTTCCGCTGCGGCTTTTTGGGACTGCTGCACATGGAGATCATTCAGGAGCGTCTGGAGAGAGAATATAACCTTGACCTCATCACAACCGCGCCGAGCGTTGTGTACCACATTACAAAGACGGACGGCACAAAGCTTTCCATCGATAACCCGACGAATTACCCTGATCCCTCGCACATTGCACTGGCGGAGGAGCCGATTGCGAACGCGCACATTTACTCCCCGACAGAATTTGTGGGTAACATCATGGAGCTTTGTCAGGACAGACGCGGCATTTTCAAGGATATGAAATACATTGACACCGACCGTGTGGATATTCACTACGAGCTGCCGCTCAATGAAATTATCTACGATTTCTTCGACGCGCTGAAATCCCGCACGCGCGGCTATGCGTCGTTTGACTATGAGCTCATCGGCTACCGCAAGAGCGAGCTTGTGAAGCTGGATATTATGCTGAACGGCGAAGTGGTGGACGCGCTTTCATTTATCATCCACGCGGAAAAGGCGTACCCGCGCGCCCGCAAGATGGTGGAAAAGCTGAAGGAGAAAATTCCGCGCCAGTTGTTTGAGGTGCCGGTGCAGGCGTGCATCGGCGGCAAGATCATCGCGCGTGAGACCGTTAAAGCGATGCGCAAGGACGTTTTGGCGAAGTGCTACGGCGGTGACATCACCCGTAAAAAGAAGCTGCTGGAAAAACAGAAGGAAGGCAAGAAGCGCATGCGCCAGCTGGGCACGGTAGAAGTACCGCAGGAGGCGTTTATGGCGGTTCTGAAGCTCGATGAATAAACCGTTTTCGCTGTATATCCACATTCCGTTTTGCAAAAGCAAGTGCCCGTATTGCGATTTCTACTCCGCGCGGCCGGAAGAAGACGACGTATTTGACCGCTATTTAGCGGCGCTGTGTGCGCGGCTTGCAGTGTACGGTGAAAAATACGGCGAACGGCTGCTGCATACGGTATATTTTGGCGGCGGCACGCCGAGTGTGTTCGGTGCGAAAAGACTGTGCCGCGTGCTCGAAAAAGTGAAAGAGCAGTTTAATGTTGCCGAAAACGCGGAAATCACGACGGAGTGCAACCCGGCGGATGTAGACGTTTCATTTTTTGAAACGCTGAAACGCGGCGGGTTCAACCGTATTTCAATGGGTATGCAGTCCGCAAACGAGGCGGAATTGAAAATTCTCGGCCGCAGGCACACGGCGGAAACCGTGCGGGAAGCGGTGGAAGCGGCGAGAGAAGCGAGCATCGACAATGTTTCGGTCGATTTGATGCTCGGCCTGCCGAACTCGAACTTGGAGACACTGAAAAGCTCGATCGATTTTTGCGCGGCACTCGAGGCCGACCATGTTTCCGCGTATATTTTAAAGATAGAGCCCGGTACGCCGTTTGCAAAGCAAGAGCTTAATCTGCCCGATGAAGACGGCACGGCAGACCAGTATTTGTTTGCCGTAAACGAGCTTAAAAAGCACGGGTACGCCCAGTATGAGATCAGCAATTTTGCGCGGCCGGGCAAAGAGAGCCGACACAATTTGCAGTATTGGCGGTGCGGGGAATATTTGGGACTCGGTCCCGCGGCGCACTCCTTTATGGAGGGCAGGCGATTTTATTTCCCACGCGATTTAGAGGGCTTTTTAAACGGCAATGTGCCCACAGACGACGGCGCGGGCGGCGGTTTTTCGGAGTTTGCGATGCTGTCGCTTCGGCTGACCGAGGGGCTGCAAAGAAAGATTTGCGAGACACGATTTGAAAACGGCGGTGCGCTGTTTGACGGGGTTCTGGAAGGTTGTAAGCACTTGCCGAAAAATCTGATACATGCAGATTACGAGCGAATTTCGCTGACCGCGGAAGGCTTTTTGGTCTCCAACGCGATTTTGGCGGAAATTTTGCCGGGATAAAGAAAATTCTCCTTTGGCTGCGGAGCCGAGGGAGAATTTTTTCTATGCTTATTTACTTTTCTTTTCCCTGAAAATCAAGCGAAAAATCAGGCGGACGAGCGGGCTACAGTAAAACATTTGCCACAGCACGGCGCACGGGAAGTTCATGCCCCATGTCTGAATAAACGTGCCGAAAGTGTGGGTGTCTTTAAAAAGCATGGTCGCAATCAGGCTCATGAAGCAGCACAGGTCGTCCGTGGCGGTCTTGAATTCCGGCGAAACGCGACCAACTTTATTTATCGTTTGGATTATGGCACAACAAAAGCTCTGCGGCAACGGGGTGCGGCAGAGCTTTTGTTTATTCGATCGATTTTAAGGATTCCGCCATGTCGATTTTGGTAATTTTCTTGCGCATGACGAGGTCGGTGATAACCGTGAACAGCACGACCATGACAACGGTCAAAAGGAAGCTGACGGGTGCGATGACAGCTTTGAAAGAGACCATATCGACGCGGATCTGCATGAGCACAAATGTGTGCAGCAGAACGCCGAGCGGCAGGCCGACGACGATGCCCATCATGGACAAAATGATATTTTCACGGAACACATACGCGCCGGTTTCCCTGGAATGGAAGCCGAGCACCTTGATGGTGGCAATTTCCCTGACGCGTTCGGTCAGATTGATGTTGCCGAGGTTAAACAGGACGATGAACGCGAGTGCGCCGGCGGAAATGAGCACGAGCGCAACGACATAGTTTAGGCTCTGCATCATTTGGTCAATCATATTGCGCGTATCGGTGACGACGGAAACGGAGGATACGCCGTCCGTTTTGGAGAGTGCAGCGGAAAGCGCATATTCGTCTGCGCTGTCGTTTACGCGCAGCAGGAGCGTTTTCGGCTCGTAGCCCTTATCGGCGATCATGGCGTACGTTTCGCCCGTCATGTAGAGGTAATTTTGCACGTAGTTTTCAACTAAACCCGCGACCTTGAGCTCGGCTTTTTCCGTGTCCGAAACGGAAACGGTGACGGTATCGCCGGTTTTGATATCGGTGAGCTCGGCGAGTTTTTCGGTGAGCAGCACTTCGCCTTTGCCGGGGTAGGGTACGGTCTCGCCATCGATATGCAGATCGAAAATGTCGGTGATGGCGGGATCGTCGGACGCGACGATGTAAGCGGATTTTGTGATGCTGCCGCCTGTGACGTCACCGGAGGTCATCTGCACGGCGGTGGCGGCGTCAAGTTCCGATTTGTGGTCGCTTTCGACTTCGTTGATTTTATCTTCGGTCAGCGTATCGGAGAACTGGGCGCTGACATCGTATTTTTGAATATCATCAAACTGGAAGTTTGCAATGTTCGCGACGGAATCATGGATACCGAAGCCGGTGAGCACCAGCGCGGTGCAGCCCGCAATGCCGAGAATCATCATGATCATGCGCTTTTTAAAGCGGAAAATGTTGCGCAGGGAGACCTTGTGCAAGAATTTCAGGCGCTTCCACAGCGGCGTGATGCGCTCGAGAAAAATGCGCTTGCCGACGGCCGGGGTCTTCGGGCGGATGAGGTTTGCGGGCATGTTCTGCATCTCGATGCGCAGGGCTAAATATGTGGTGCCCGCCGAGCATAAAAGCGACGCCGCAAGCGCGATGACAAACAGCACGGGGTCATACAGTAGGACGAAACCCGGAATGCGATACAGCATGCCGTAGGCTGTCCAGATGACGAACGGGAAAACATAACCGCCCGCAAAATAGCCGATGACACAGCCGAGTGCGGCGGCGCTGCCGGAATAGAGCAGGTATTTTGCGAGGATGGAGCCGCGGCTGTACCCGAGTGCGCGGAGCGTGCCGATCTGTGTACGTTCATCGTCGATCATACGGGTCATGGTGGTGGAGCAGACGAGCGCCGCGATGAGAAAGAAGAAAATGGGGAAGACCCCCGAGAGCTTTTCGACGATGGTGGAATCGCTTTCAAACGAGACGTAGCCGGCGTTTGTGTCACGTGTTAAAACGTAGAGCTCCGGCTTCTTTAAATCGGCGAGCTCTTGTTTGGCGTCGGCGATTTTCTGTTTGGCGTCGGAGATTTGCTCGTCAAATTCCTTTTTGCCGTCCTCGTAGTCTTTAAGGCCGTCTTCGTATTCGGCTTTGCCGTCGGCGAGCTCTTTTACGCCGTCGTTGTATGAAGCGAGGCCCTCGTTGTATTCTTTGATGCCGTTTTGAAACGTGATGAGCGAAGCATACGCTTCGTCAAGCTTTGCAGTTTGCGTTTTTCTCTGATATTCAAGTTGTGCTATGCCGTCGGTGTAATCGTTTTGGCCGACATCGAGCAGCGTGCGCATTTGCGAGAGGGCGGTTTCGGCTTCATCGAGCTGCTCGCCGGTCTCTGTGAGCTGCGCTTCCTGCGCGGTGAGGGCGGCATCCTGTTCGTTTAATACGGCTTCGGCATCGTCGAGCTGCGTCTGATTTTGATTCAAAGCGGCGCGCTGCATATCGAGCGCCGTTTGCTGCGCTTCGGCTTCTGCCGGGTCGAGCGTATCTTTTACGGCATCAAGCTGCGCCTGCGCTTCGTCGAGTGCGGCAAAGCCCGCCGTGAGCTGCGCTTTTTTCTCGTTTAAGTCGGCGCGTGCGGCGTCAATTTGTGTGCGGGCGTCCTTTGCGGCGGTAAGACCCGCTTCATACTGCTCTTTGCCGGATGTGAATTCGGCATATTTTTCAGTGTAGAGCTTTTCGTTTTCCTGCAGCTGCGCGTAACCGGCGTCGATCTGCGCCTGACTCTCCGCAAGGGCATCCTCTAATTGCTGCTTGCCGCTGTAATATGCGTCAAAGCCGCTTTGCAGGGCGCTTTCCCACGAAGTGAAGTCGGGCTGAATTTGCTCTGCGCCTGCATCCAACTGTGCTTTGGCATCGTCCAATTGCTTTTTCGCGTCGAAAAGTTTCGCTTCGCCGGAGGTGATGGTCTCTTTTGCATCGTCAAGCTGTGCTTTGGCGTCGTCAAGCTCCGTTTCGGCTTCGGCTTTTTTGTCGTTCAGTTCGTTCTCGGCGTCTGAAATTTCGGCTTTGCCGTCGGACGTGAGACGATCAAAACGCGCGTTGACGGAAGCGGTGGCGGCGGCTTCGACAGTATCGGAGAACGTATCGATGTAATCGTCGTAATCGTCGCTGTATAGCGGGAATTCATCGGTGCAGGTAACGTATAATTCTGTGTAATACTCGAAATCGAAGCCGTCCTCCGGGATGAGAACGAAGCCCTGCAGCGTGCCGTCGCCAAGCGACGTGGTGCCGCGCAGCGTGTGGATGTACAGCGGAGAATCTGCAAGGCCGACCACGGTGTAGGTGCTGTATTTGAAGCTTTTCTTCGTATCTTCGTCGTTGGAGTCGGAAATTTCGATCGTTTGTCCAATCATGTCTTCCGAAAAGCGACTGGAATCTATAAGGCACTCACTGCCGTTTTCAGGCATACGTCCGGCAGTGAGCACAGGCTCGTTGATGTTATCTGTCAGCATATGTGCACGGTAAACGCGCTCTTTGCTGTCGTGCTGCCAGATGAAATCGGCATTCACACTGCCTGCGGCGGCAACCACACCGTCGGCTTTCTGCACGGCGGCAACGTCGTCCGCATCAAAGCCGATGGTGGAGATGAGGCGAAGATCGTAGAGCTTCGTGTTTTTTATATAGGCGGTCTCGGTGGCGGACATGATGGGACGGGTATCTCGCAGACCCGTGAGAAACGCCACGCCCAGCATAATGATGAGCAGGATAGCGATATATCGCCCAAGGCTGCCCGAAATGCTGCGCCGCGTGTTTTTTCTGAGTGCTTTTGTCATGCGTTTTCCGGCTCCCTTCGCGTTACCATTCAAGCTGTTCCACGGGCGTGATGTGCTCGTTCATGCGAACGGAGTAAATGTGGCCGCTTTTTACGCGGATGATGCGGTCTGCCATGGCGGCAAGCGCCGCATTGTGCGTGATGATGACGACGGTCATGCCGTCGCGGCGGCAGGTATCCTGCAAAAGCTTTAAAATAGATTTGCCGGTCTCGTAATCGAGTGCGCCGGTGGGCTCGTCGCACAGAAGGAGCTTCGGCTTTTTGGCGAGTGCGCGGGCAATGGAAACACGCTGCTGTTCACCGCCCGAGAGCTGTGCGGGAAAGTTCTGCATGCGGTCATGGAGACCGACGGCGCGGAGCACGTCTTCGGCGGGGATGGCATCGGTGCACAGCTGTGCCGCAATTTCCACGTTTTCGAGCGCCGTTAAATTCGGGATAAGGTTATAAAATTGGAAGACGAAGCCGATGTCATAGCGGCGGTAGTTTTCAAGCTGGGTGCGGTTAAAGTGGCTGATGTCGCGTCCGTCCATGCGGACGGTGCCTTTAGACAGCGTATCCATGCCGCCGAGGATATTTAAAAGCGTCGTTTTTCCCGCGCCGGATTCACCGACGATGACGCAGAATTCGCCCTTTTGAATTTCAAAGCTTGCATCGGTTAAGGCGTGCACCTCTACATCGCCGGTTTTATAAATTTTCGATACATTTTCAAATTCTACAAATGCGCCCATCGTACCGTCTCCTTATACTGCATTGGTTTCTATATTAAAGTATAACAGAAGCGCGGGAAAAAGTCATGGACAGAATATGAAAATTCAGTTGATTTTTAGAAGGTATTTTTGGCTTTTGCGGGCGAATGCGGCTTTGCGGAGACGAGATCTTTCTTTATGGCGCGGTAAAGGAGTAAGATGGCTAAAAGTGTGGAGAAAATATCGGCGGCGGGTGCGGCGTAAAACACGCCGAAAAGACCGAACATACCATGGAGAGAAAGCAGAAGCGGTACATAAACGGCACCCTGCCGCAGAACGGAAAGCACGGAAGCCTGCACCGCTTTGCCGACGGACTGGAGGTAATTGACCGCAAGATAATATATACCGATAAGCGGCATGCCGAGGAGACCGAGCGCCGTGATGTGCGCGGCGGAAGCGACGAGAGCTTCGTCCTTTAAGAACAGGCCGCAGATAGGAAAGCGGAAAATGAAGCAGACGACGCTTAACACGATGCCGAGAGAGACCGCCAAAATGCCGCTTTTGCGGAAGGTCTCGCGCAGGCGGGCAGTGTTGCCCGCGCCGTAAAGATATGCGAACATGGGCTGCACGCCGAGGGCAATGGCCATGACGACCATGGCGACGATCATGCCCGCTTTGCCGCCCGCGCCCATTTCGGCGACAGTATCGGCCCCATAGGCGATGACAATGCGATTTGTGATCGTGTTGACGGCACTCATCAAAAGGTTGCTGACAGAGCCCGGAATGCCGAGCGTAAAAATTTCACGGAAGACATGCGGCATGTGGAATGCTTTGCGCATGTTGAGCGTTAAAATGGTATTGCGGCGGCGAAGATAAAAAAGCAGGCCGAGCGCGGTTAAAACATTGCCGAGAACCGTTGCGATGGCGGCACCCTGCACGCCGAGGTTCAGGCCGGAGATGAAAAGTGGGTCAAGTATAATATTGGTGACAGTGCCGAGCATATTGAGCATGACGGCAACCTGCACGGCACCTTCGGCGCGGACAAGGTTTGCGAATACATTGGAAAAGACCACCACGGGCGTGCCGAGCGCCAGAATCTGAAGGTACTGCGCGGTGTAGTCCCACGTGGCGGCATCGGCGCCGAAAAAGTGCAGGAAGGCGTTCGGGAAAAGGAGCGCGGCGCCGCCGAGCAGGACGCCGGAAGCAAGGCTTAAAAGCGTACATGCGGCGCTTGCGGATTTGGCTTTTTCGGTGTCTTTTGCGCCGAGCGCTGTCGAAATCACGGTGCAGCCGCCACCGCCGATCCATGTGCCGAGCGTCATCTGCAATAAAAAAAACGGCGACGCGAGCGAAACGGCGGCGACCTGTGCCGCGATGCCGGTTTGCCCGACGAACACCATATCGGCCATGTTGTAGACGGTCATGACGAGCATAACGACAACGGTGGGCAGGCACATCTTGAAAATGGATTTCCACACGGGTGCGCGCTCAAAAAGTTCTTCGGTTTTCACGAAAAATTCCTCCTTGATTTTATGTTTGCAATGCGCTACTATAAAGTCAACACTTGTTCTGTTAATACAAGCATAACACGTGGAGATTTGGAAAACAACCGCTAAAACACGATGAGTGTTGTGTTAATGGAGGGCAAAATGAACACAAAGAAAAACGAGCGATTTGCGGAGACCGACCGGCGCATCCGCAAGGCGTTTACGAAAATGGTGCTCAATAAAAAAACAAATCAAATTTCCGTGCGGGAAATTTGTGAGGCGACGGGCATCAACCGCTCATCGTTTTACCTGCACTATGCGGACATACCCGCGCTGATAACAGCGATCGTAGAGGAGAAATGGACGGAGTCCGTAGAGCGGATACACGAAGAGATGCACGGCGACCCGAATATCTTCTCCGAAGCATATGTGGCGGCGACGCTGCGCGAGGCAAAGCGCGACAGGGCGTTTTACCGGGCGTATTTTGAGAAATTCGGCACGGCAGAACTGGAAAAAGGCTATCAGACGCTGTTTGAAAACGTCTTCAAGCCTTTTTTTCGGCGGCTCGGCATCGAGAGCGAGCACTGCATGGAATATCATTTTGAATTTGTGAAAGCGGGGTACTTTGCCGTGACGCGCAAGTGGCTTTTGTACGGCTGCCCGGAAACGCCGGAAGAAATGGCGAAGATCATAAAAAGAAGTATGGCGGCGATACCCGATGACCTGCCGCCGGTCCCGGACGAATTCTTTATTTGAAAAGCTCGGGGTGCATGCGCACATAGTGGAATAAGTACTGCTGCGCGATGCCGGCGTTTTCACCGAAATCTGCGGGGGAAAGCCTCGGCAAAAGCAATACGGCGCGCTTCATCCACACGTCCATCGGGAAGCACTCCGTGCGGTGCAGACCGTAGAGCAAAGCGCAGTCCGCGACTTTTGGGCCGACGCCTGAAATCGTCTGCAATTTTGCTTTGGCATCGGGAAGCGGCATTTTGCGCACGGCTTCTAAATCGATCTCGCCGGAAGCGATGCGCTTTGCGGCATCGATGAGATATTTCGCGCGAAAGCCCGCGCGCAGCGGAGCGAGGTCTTCCGGCGTGCAGGAGGCCAATTTTTTCGGTGCCGGGAATGCGTAGCGGGTCTCGTTATGATAAAGAAACGGCTCGCCGAAATGCAGACACAAGCGCTCTATAATGCCCTTGATGCGCGGAATGTTGTTGTTCTGCGAGATGATGAACGAGCACAGCGCCTCAAACGGCTCCTGCTTTAAAATGCGGATGCCGCCCGCGAATTCGGCGGCTTCTTTCAGCGCGGGGTGCAGAGCGGAAAGCACTTCGCGGGACTTTTTGTAATCTGTGTTAAAATCGAAATAATCAAACCAAATGTCACGAAATTCCTGCTCGGTGCAGTCTAAAACGAGGTCGTTATTTTCATCTTGATAGACGGTCAGCCCGCGGGAAAATGCCACACCGCGCCATGCGGGAATGTTGTTTTCAAGTGTGACGGGATAAAAGCGGAACGACTGCCCACAGTCGAGCGTTTGGGCGAGGTTTAAAACGCCATCGGGCGGGGTGAAGCGCATCAACGGTTTTTGCCTTCCGTTTTGGTGGTGACGGTGGGCTCTCGGCTCGTCAGATACGTGATGGCACGCTCAATGGCATCGCGGGAATTGCCCCAGTCGCCGCCCGCATTGCGGTAATCGAACATGCGGCAGAAATGGGTGGTGTCGGCCTTGACGGTATCGAGATAGTTTTTCGCAAGGCGCTTGGTTTCTGCCGCAAACGGCTGAAAGTTTTTACGCGGCATTTTCTGCGCAGCAGCCAAAATGAAGCTGTAATGCGGCAGGCAGATGTGCGTCTGCTCGCTGTACAGTGTGCGGAACTCCGGCTCACTCTGCCAGAGCTTGATAACCGTGGCGCTGAGGTGCTGCATGTTTTTCTCAACGTTTTCGCAGACAAAGCAGCTGTGCGCACGGCGATCTGCGGCGGCGAGAATTTTTTTCGGCGCGAGCTTGTCGTCCTCGGGCAGGATCTCTTTGCCGGCTTCGTCTAAGAGACTTTCGAGAATAAGGGCGACGGACAGGCGGCTGCCGCGCTGTAAGATCTGCTCAAAATGTTGGTGGCAGAAGCCGAGGCGGTTCGTTTCCACGCGCACGTCGGGCTCCATCATGGCCGCGCCGGTAATGTAGGTGGCCATGCGGTCCTCGAGCATGTCGCGCATGCGGCAGAACGGGCAGCCGTCCTTCGGCTCGAAAATTTCACTGATCGGTATAGAGCAAATGTCTTCACGCATTTTGGGTTCCTCTTTTCTTATAGTTGTATACAGTGCATGTTTATCCGAAAAATGTCTTTTGTTTTAATTGCCGTGGCTTACGGTTTGTGCGGCCCCGCTTTTTTGTGGGACACGTCTAAAAAGTGCGCAGCTTTCCGGTGTCTTTCTGCTCGCTATTTTCATTTTACACGATTTTAGGTGAAAAAACAACCGTGTAAAGCTTGCCGCCTTGCTTTTTTTCACAAAATGTGCTTAAACGGAAAATCTCGCCGCCTAGGATTTCGCCTAAATCGTTCTAATTTGGAATAAAAACGCTGTTTTTCGCAAAAACACCATATATAGGGACATTTTTTCGGGCAAACACAAGGCTTTTCACGCAAATTTTACACACGGTTTATAGTGAGTATTCTGTGAAAAAACGGTAAAAAGCGGCATTTTCGACGGAATAGTTTACATAATATTTTACATTGTGAAAAGCTGTGGAAAGTAAAAAGAGCACCGAAAGCGGGTTTTTAACACTTTCCACAGAGTTTTCCACAGCTTAAACGGAAAACGCTGTGGAAAGCTCGCTGTGTGTATACTTCTGCCGTGCATATTACAGATTGTATAAATGTAAAGGCCAGCTCATATACAGCAAGATGTGAGAAGATATGCAACCCGAATGAATAATTATGCCGAGCAAAATGAACACGCAAAAGCACCGTCAAAATGACGAAAAGAGCGCGGCGAAAAAACTGCCCAAAAACACGGCGGTTTTAGGCGCAAAAACCGCCTGCAAAAACCGCGCTAAATTGCGCGTTTCGGTTGCAATGGCAAATATAAGTATGTTATAATCTACTATATACTGCGATAGTATTGCGAATTTCGGCCGCAGACGTGTTCTGAAGCCGCGGAAAGGAATAGGTTTGTTCATGGAAAACGAGAGAGAAAGAGATGTCATAGCAGGGCGCAATGCCGTTACGGAGGCGCTTAAAGCGGGCAGACCCATCGACAGCATCCTTGTGCGGCGCGGGGAGAAAAACGGTTCGGTATCGTCCATTCTCCGCATGGCAAAGCAGGCGGGCATCCCGGTAAAGGAAGTGGATTCCCGTAAGCTGGACGGCATGTGCGGCGGCGAAAACCACCAGGGTATCATCGCTATGGCGGCGGTGCACGCGTTCTCCGAGGTAGAGGATATTTTTGCGCTGGCGGAAAGCCGAAACGAGCCGCCGTTTATCCTTGTGTGCGACGAGATTGCGGACCCGCATAACCTCGGCGCGATCCTCAGAACGGCGGAATGTGCGGGCGCACACGGCGTTGTTATCCCGAAGCGCCGCAGCGTTGGCCTTACGGCGGCGGTCGGCAAGGCTTCTGCGGGCGCGGTGGAATACGTCCCCGTGGCGCGTGTGACGAATATTGCGGTATTTCTTGAGGAGATCAAAGCGCGCGGCGTTTGGGTATACGCCGCGGATATGGACGGCACGGATTGGTGCCAAACCGATTTCTCCGGCCCGGCAGCGCTTGTTGTCGGCTCCGAAGGCTTCGGCGTGTCCAGACTTGTGAAAGAAAAATCGGATTTTATCGTTTCTCTGCCGATGAAGGGCAGAATCAATTCGCTGAACGCTTCGGTGGCCTGCGGCGTGCTTTGCTATGAGATTGCGCGGCAGCGCGCGGGCATCAAGGCCAAGGGCTGAGGCGAAAAAGAAAGGACCCAAAACCATGAACGATGAGAACAAATTCTCGGTGGACGAGATATTGGAAGCGGAGCGCAAGGCGAAAGCCAACGGCGCGCCGGAAGAGTCGGAAAAAACAACGCCCGGGGTGACGGAAGAACCCGACGCTGTGACGGAGCCTGAAACGGAGCAGCCCGTAGAGGAAGCCTCGGCAGAGGTAGCACAGCCCGCGCCGGAAGCGGAACCGCAGCCGGTGGAGGTGCAAGAAGACTCCCCGTGGGATACCTACGAGGAGGAAGAAGAGCCCGGAAAGAAAAAGAAGAACAAAAAAGAGAAGAAAGAGAAAAAAGGTTTTTGGGCGCGCCGCCGCGAAAAGAAGCAGAAAGAGGTTTTTAACGAAGCCGAAGACATGTACTACGGCATCCAGTTAAAACCGATTGACGAATACACCCGCGGGTTTGATGCCACAGGTGAGATTTCCACGCAGGACGAGGGATACCGCAAGCTGTTTGACGAGAACACCGCGGAGCTTGACGACGAAGTGGCAAAGGACTTTGAGCGCCTGCAGAAAGAGCGTCGCCGTCGTGTGGCCGAGGCCGTAGAGACGGCCGGTGTGGATCTTTCCGCTGTGGAAGACGAGCTGGGCATTGTGGCCCCGGTGCCGGTCTCCGTTGCGATGAATGACCCGAACGCTGTGGTGCCGGAAAACAAAAAGACGAAGGACAAGGTGCAGAATTTCCAGACGGCGATGCTGCAGGACGCGCAGACGCACACGATGGAGATTAAGCTTGACCTTGAAAATGAGACGTTTGGTTTGCAGCAGGCAATGGTGGTGCCGGAGGTAAGCGAGGATTCCGTGCGCCGCATTCTGGAATCTGTGCAGGCGGAAAACGCGGCAAAGCAGGCTGCACAGGTGCAAAATACCGAGCAGCAGGCTGCGGCAGCGCCGAAAACGGAAGAAAGTGACGCGCCCGAGATGGCGTTTAAGGATATTTCAAGCAATGGCCCGGAGCCGGAGGAAGAGCCGCAGGCGGAAGAAGGCATGGACATTGCTTCCGGCGAGCAGCTGCCCGAAGCACAAGCGCCGAAAGCGGAAAATGTGCAGGCTGCGGAAAGCGCCGAGAACGCCGGCGAAGAAGCGGCAGAGCCTGCGCAGCAGAAGATCTCCGTGCCGGTAACGGACGTGACGCAGTACAGAAAGCGCGACTTGCCGGTGCACATCATTAACGCGGATGTTTTGCAAAGTGCACTGCTGAGCGAAGCACGCGTGTATTCCGACGACGAGAACGTCAGTGCGGCCGGTGCGCACCGCTTTAAAATTCGCTTTGCGGAAAAGCCGGACGAAGCGCCCGAAAACACGGAAGCCGCCGAAAACAGCGACGAGCTCATCGACGATTACACCGGCCCGGCAGACGCAAAGAGCGTGGCGCACGACCTGCGCACGACGATGCGCGAGCTGACAATCCGCATGCTTGCAACGGGCGTGAGCACGGCAGTGCTCATTTTGGCGTCGCTCATTGCGGAATCCGGCTTCAATGCCAATAACACGGAGACCGCCGGTGCAGTGGGCTACACCATCTTATCGCTTGTGCTGCTGCTAGTGTCCATCGGCTTCTGCGCGAAAACGATTTTAAACGGTCTGAAGGCACTGTTTGAGTTCCGCGCGAATTCGGATTCTGCCGCTGCGGTAGCTTGTGTGGCGGTTTTTGTGCAGACGCTCTGCACGCTGTTTGCGCCGGCTGCGCTCAGCATGGGTAAAATCCACCTTTACGCCGGTATTGCGGCAGGTATTCTGTTCCTGAATACCGTCGGCAAGCTGACGATGCTGCGCCGCATCCACTCGAATTTCCGCTTTGTGTCTTCCCGCGAGCAGAAATATGCGGTGCGCGTATTTGACGATTACAACACGTCTTTAAAAATGGCGGGTTCCTCCGTCATTTCGCAGCCTGCAATCGCATATCAGCAGAAAGCGGGCTTCTTAAAGCGCTTCTTACAAATTTCCTATGAGCCGGACCCGGCAGAGACCTCTTCGCAGGTTTTGGCGCCGGTGGGCCTCATCTCCTCGCTGCTTCTGTGCGTGGTGGCGCTTGTCATCACGAAAGATGCGTCCCTTGCCATTACGGCTTTGGCGGCTTCCTGCTGCGTGTGTGTAGCGGTGATGAATATGCTGGCCGTAAACCTGCCGGTGAGCCGTCTTTCCCACCGCCTGCGCCGCCGCGGCGCGATGGTCTCCGGCTATGAAGGTATCAAGCGCATGAGCGCCGTAAATGCCGTTCTGGTTGATTCCACAGAGCTTTTCCCGCGCGGCACGGTCGTTTTGAACGGGGTGAAGCCGTTTAAGCAGGAGGGCCTTGAAGAAGCCGTTTTGGCTGCCGGCACGTTGGTGCAGCAGCTCGGCGGCCCGCTTTGCGGCGTGTTCGAGCAGGTGTTCAGCGAGCATGAGGGCGAGCTTCCGGAGGTCGAAAAGGCCGCATTTGAGGCCGGAAACGGCGTTGTGGGCACGGTGGACGGCAAAGAGGTGCTCATCGGCTCCCGTACGCTTTTGACTGCGCACGGTGTGGAAGCGCCGGAGCAAAATGTGGAGAGTCAGTACACGACGGGCAGCCGACAGATCTTGTACGTTGCAATGGGCGGCGAGCTTTACGCCATGTTCATCCTGACCTATAACGCAGACCGAAAGAAGAAAGCGGAGCTGCAGAACATGGAAATGAACGGCGTTTCGCTCATTCTGCGTTCGGCAGACCCGAACCTTACGCCGCAGTTCATTTCGCGCCTGTTCGGCATTGACGCCACGGCGGTGAATGTCATCGGCGCAGGCCAAGACGGCCCGGCAGACCACCTTGTGAACGACACTGCGGACCGCGTGGACGCCTATGCCGCCACAAAGGGTCGTGTGGAATCCATGATGAGCCTTGTTTCCACGTGCATTGATGAAAAGAAGAACATCAGCTTCATTGTCGCCATGCAGAACGCGGCGGTCGTCATTGGCTTTGTGCTTGTGGCGTTCCTCACATTCGTTGCGGGCGTGGAGCAGATTTCCGCATTTGCGCTCGTTATCTACGAGTTGTTCTGGGTGCTCGCCACCGTGTTGGTACCGAAGTTCAGAAATAAAGTAAAATAAGGTTCGAAATTGAAAATCTCTCTCGGCGCAGCCGAGAGAGATTTTTTACGTTATTTTGCAATTTTAATGCGGATACTGCCGCTGAGTGTGCTGACTTTGCATGTGCCTTCGCCGGTATCGAACGGAACATCCACTTTGCCGCTTCTGCTTTGAGCACGGAAAGCTTTGCCGGTGTTTAGCGTGCCGGTTACATTACCGCTGAAGCTTTCGTTGCGGAAATGTAGGTCACGCGACCGTCTTCCTCGGAAGCGGTCTTTTGTAGGTAGTCTTTTTGCTCTATTTCCTTTACGGTACGGGTCACACCGGGGCGCGGCCGGTTCAGCGTTTCACCGATGTCAGATCATAACTAACTTTGGTAATGATCAGAACGTAAAAAGAAAATGTCAAGGTTTCAAAGAAAAAATCGGCACGGTGTACCTGCCTTTGACGTAAACTGGTTTAAGATACACCTGCGGGTGTGCCTTGGGAACGGAAAGGGGGTGGTGGCATTCGTATCGTTTCGCCGCCCGTGCCGCTGACGTTTTGCTTTGAGACCGTGGGGCATTTGATGGATGCGGTGGAGCGTGCCGTGCACACGCTCCATGTTCTTTCTTCGGCACTGGGGCGGATCGGCAGCCGGTTTTTCCTGTGCGTGACGGTGCGGTTTTCAGAGCGCATCGCGGCGCGCAGCCTGTTTACGGAGTATGGGGAGTACGTCGGCGCGGGTGCGCTAACGGCGGCTTATATAGCAGAGCGGGCGGAAACATTCATCCCGAACGCCGCTGCCCGCATGACCAGGTATTTTTAAAGGCTCGTCGGTTTTGCCGACGAGCCTTTAAAAGTTAAAGTCCCAACGCTGTTACGACTTTATTTACAGTGTCCTTATCCGCGCCGGTGGCGAAAAGAATCGTGGTGCCGTTGCGGTAGAGTACCGTTGTGAGGTCATCGCCTTTATACGTGTAGCGGTTGTATTCGCTGGAATCGACCGCCTTGCCCTCGGAGGTCCTGACGCTTGAAAGCATCTGCGCGTAGTTCGTTTTGGCGCTGTCCGTGGAAGCGAATGTGAAAAAGCCTAAGGAGTAATCATCACCCGAAACGGTCAGCGCTTTTGTGATGACGCTGCTGTCAAACTGGTCGGAAACGTCCGTTACTTCGCAGTCGGCAGCTTCGCAGGCGGACTTGAATTGCGCATCTGTGATGACGGTGCGGCCCGCGCAGCCGGAAAACACGATGCACGCGAGCAGAACGGACACGGTGACGAAGAGAGGAATCTTCTTTAAAATATGCTGTTTCATGGTATTTATCCTTTCCGGTTGCCGGTTACCCGGCTTTTTTTACAGTGATTGATAAAAAGAAAGAGCAGAACGGTCAAAAAGAATCCGGTCGAAAAGCCGGCGGTGTCGATCCACACATCGGAAACAAGCGAACCGCGGCCGGAGAAAATTTGAATGGTCTCGTCCGTGACGGCGCACAGCATGCCGATGAGCGGAAAGTCGAGAAGATTGCGCCCACACTGGAGATTTTTGCCGTTTTTATCGTGCTGTAAGCCGAGCAGAAGCGAAAATTCCACACCCAGAAGGCCGTATTCCGAAAAATGCGCCGCCTTGCGCAGCAAAAATTCGCTGATTTCTGTGTGCAGAAGCTGCTCGAGCCACGTTTTTAAGGAGCCGCTCATGCCGCCGGAGACCGCGCGGCTCTGCATGGAGTTGCTCCAGATGAACGCAAGCGTGAGTGCAATGAGAATGCCGAGCACCCATCGCACGCGGGTATTGTGCATTGTTTGTTTCATGCGGAATCCTTTCGAGATATTTTCTCCATTTTACCACGCACGCGCCGGTTTCTCAATGCTGTCACAGAAATTTAATTTTTATATGACGCCAAAGCGCCCCTGACTGCTTGCGGCGGTGCGGGGGATATGCTATACTTATACCGATATTGTAAATTTGCGCAGGAGGTGACGGCGATGCGCGGAAAACTGAAAAAACTTTTTGCAGCGGTGCTCGCCGTGCTTTTGGCGCTTTCTTTTTCGGGGTGCAGCGAGCTGACGGGTCTTGATGCGCAAGCGCTGATGTCTCCGCCAAAGACGACGGCAGACAGAGAAGCGATATATGCCCTGATGGGCGGCGGCGTGGGTGACGTGACGCTTGTTTACCCGAAATGCGGTGATTACCGCTCGGCGATCATCTCGCGCGATTTAGACGGGTGCGGCACTTCGGAGGTCGTGAGTTTCTGTGCAAACGGCGACGCGGGCGGCACGCGGCTGGAATTTTTTAAGAAAAACACGGACGGCGTTTGGAACTCTATGGCGCGGTTTACCTCGGCGGCAACGCAGGTGGACAAGGTGTTTTTCGGTGACCTGACGGGCGACGGTATGGACGAGATCATCGTGGGCTGGGGAGATCCGCTCACGGCGACGGCAAGCGTTTCGGTTTATTATGTGGACGGAGACACGATCCGCGAATTCTCCATGACAACGGTCTCATACAGCGAAATTCTGCTGACAGATTTTGACAGCGACAATATAAAAGAGCTGTTCGTTTTGCAGGCGGCGCAGACGAGCGGAGAAGAGATTATGGCGCTTGGCGGGTTATACCGCTTTGACGGCGACCAGCCGTATGTCTCCAAAACCGTGCCGCTCGATGCGGCGGTGACGCGTTACACCTCCGTAAGCTTTTCGCAGGTAAATTCTTGGCGGCGCGCAGCGGTGCTGGACGGCGTGAAAGCGGACGGGCGCATGCTGACGCAGGTCATCGGGTATGACGAAGCGTCGGACAGACTCATTTCGCCGCTGTCGAACGAAGAAAACGCGACGGATCGGCCAACGGCGGCCGCAGCGGTCTCGCGCGATGTGAATAAAGACGGCATTTTGGAGATTCCAACGGCGGAGTTGACGATAAACGGCAGCGAAACGACGGCGGATTCCACCGGGTATGTCATCACGTGGAACACGTATAGCTTACAGGACAACACGTTGACGCCGGTGTGCACGAGTATTTTGAATACAGCGGAAAACTACAACCTGTTTTTGCCGAGCAGCGAGGATAACTACGGCTGCCAAAATGACACCGTGACCCGCACAGCGACATTCTTTACGTATACACAGATCGGCTTTAACGGCAATTACCTCGGCCGGGAGGACAAGTTCTCCATTCGGGTATATACGGAGGAAGACTGGGCGGAAAAAGAACAGGATGACGAAGATATTCTGTTGAGCAGCTCCGCCGGGCGCGTGTATGTGCTGCGCATTTTGGACGATTCCATGGCGGAAAGCGACGAAAAAACGCTGCAAAGCGGATTTGAAGTGCTGGAATAAATATAGACTGAAAATGGGGGACAGAAAGGGGAAACGAACATGAAAAAGATATTGGTGGCAGAGGACGAGCAGAATATCCGCGAGTTTGTGGTCATCAATTTAAAGCGCGCGGGGTACGACTGCGTGGAAGCCGCAAGCGGTGAGGAAGCCTTGCGCGTGTACGAGCAGGCCGGCGGCGATTTTGACGTGGCTGTGCTGGACATCATGATGCCCGGCAGTCTGGACGGCCTTGCCGTATGTAAGGAATTAAGACAGAAAAACGCGACCATCGGCATCATCATGCTGACGGCGAAAACGCAGGAAATGGACAAGGTGACGGGCCTGATGATGGGCGCGGACGATTACGTGACGAAGCCGTTCAGCCCCTCTGAGCTCGTGGCGCGCGTGGACGCCGTTTACCGCCGTGTGGCACAGTTTACGAGAGCCGCAGAGCCGAATTTCTCCGAAGAGCTGCGCTCCGGCCGCTTCGTGCTGAACCTGCGCAACCGCTCATTCACAAAAGACGGCAACCCCGTGGAGCTGACACAGGTGGAGTTTCAGATCATGGAATACTTCATCTCAAATGCCGGTAAGGCGTTAAAACGTTCCGAAATTCTAAAGCACGTCTGGGGCAGCGGATATGTCGGTGAGGAAAAAATCGTAGACGTGAATATTCGCAGATTGAGAATGAAGATCGAAGACGAGCCCTCGAACCCGAGACATGTTGTCACCGTGTGGGGCATCGGCTATCGGTGGGATAAGTAATCAAAAGGTTGCGTGAAAGCAAACGAATGAAGTCTTTGATTAAACTTTCTTCAGAAAGTTTATGGGGTCTCGGGGCAAGGCCCTGAGGCGTCGTCCGCAGACGACGAAATCTTTTTGCCTAATAAAAAACTAGGAAAGTAGGTTCAACAGTCCGGTGGACTGTTGAACCGCAGAAAACCCAGTTGCATGGGTTTTCTGATGACTTGCAGGGCAAGTCATTTAAAAATACTGGTAACTACAAAAAGAAGCACAGAAAGGAGGAAAGCGCGTGTTCAAAAAAGGTATTGCAAGACGCTGGCTGTTTAACAGCCTCGGTGTGATGATTTTATTATTTACAGCCTGTATTGCGGCGCTTTCTTTCGTTGTGCAGAGCTATGCCTATAACGGCATACAAATGACGCTCATCGGTCGCAGCGACGAGCTGCCCACCGTGCTTTCCGGCAG
The DNA here is from genome assembly GCF_046974225.1 of Hominenteromicrobium sp. NCBI lineage: Bacteria > Bacillati > Bacillota > Clostridia > Eubacteriales > Oscillospiraceae > Hominenteromicrobium > Hominenteromicrobium sp. The sequence goes on from NZ_JBKWAE010000002.1 coordinate 211,153, forward strand.
CATGAAAACCGTAAGCGAGTTTAACGCTGCAGCCAGAAGCTACACCGAAAATTTCCCGGATAAAGACCTCATGGAGGTCATGGCGGTCTCGCGTTCGGGCAGCATTTTGTCTACATCCTCCGGCTTTGCGCCGGACCAAAACCAGAGCAAGCCCGATTTTGAAAGCGCCTTGCACAGCGAAAATGGGTACGGCTATTGGATCGGCAAGCTCGCAAGCGGCGAGAAGGTCATGGCCGTCTCGCGCGTGGCGCGCGGCGCAAACGGCGCGGTGCTCGGCGCGGTGCGGTACATCGTCTCTATGGAGCGCGCAGACCGGCAGATTACGTATGTCGTGCTGGTCCTGATTGGTATCGGTGTGCTCATTTTGGTGCTCGTCACGCTTTCGGGCATTTATTTCGTGCGGTCTATTATCACGCCCATTCGGGAACTCAATGCTACGGCGGAAAAAATTGCAAAGGGCGATTTTGACGTGCGCGTCAAGAAAGAGAAGGACGACGAGCTCGGCGCACTGTGCGACTCCATCAACGACATGGCGGCAGAGCTTGGCACAGCGGAAAAAATGAAAAACGACTTCATTTCCTCTGTTTCGCACGAGCTGCGCACGCCGCTGACGGCTATTAAGGGTTGGGCGGAAACGCTGCAAACAGGCGGTATCGGCCGAGAAACGTATGATAAGGGCATGAACGTCATCGTGCGCGAGGCAGAACGCCTTTCCGGCATGGTGGAGGAGCTTCTGGATTTTTCCCGCATGCAAAGCGGCAGAATGCGGCTGATCCTCAAGAGAATCGATCTTTTGGCGGAGCTCGATGAGGCCGTGTACATGTTCACCGACCGTGCGCGAACGGAGCATAAAAATCTTATTTACGATGAGGAAGATACGATGCTTTCGCCGATTTTGGGTGATGTGAATCGCCTGCGGCAGGTGTTCATCAACGTCATCGACAACGCTTTGAAATACACGAATCCCGGTGGTACGGTGCGCGTTTCCGCGTATGAGGACGACGGGTTTATCCGCGTCATCATTAAGGACAGTGGCTGCGGCATCCCGGCGGAGCATCTGCCAAACGTCAAAAAGAAGTTCTACAAAGCAAACCAAAACGTGCGCGGCAACGGCATCGGCCTCGCCGTCGCAAATGAGATCATGGAGCTGCACTCCGGCTCGCTTGATATTGACAGCGAAGAAGGCATGGGCACCACGGTCATCATCACGATACCGACCATGAAAAAGCTTGAGATGAATCCCGAGCTTTCCAACACAACGCAGATTCCCACCGCCACCGCGCAGGTGCAGGTCGTGGAGAGAAAACAGGATTAAATATTGTTTATAAGCAAAAGGAGAAAGAATGGCAAAACGCGTAACATCTATCGGCGGGCAGGCCTTACTTGAGGGCATTTTGATGGTTGGCCCGAAGAAAAACGTAGCGGCTTTTTGTGACGAAGCCGGAAATATTACAACGGAGGAGGTTTCCACGCCGTCGCTGCGCGAAAAATACCCCATTTTGAAAAAGCCGTTTATACGCGGCGTGTTCTCTATGGTGGATACCCTGCGCCTCGGTATGAAGGCGCTGACGCTTTCGGCGGATAAAGTGGGCGGCGAGGAAGAGGAAGAGCCCTCGAAATTTGAAAATTGGCTCGAAAAGAAATTCGGAGACAAGGTGATGAATGCGGTCGTCGCCGTGGGCGGTGTGCTGGGCGTGGCGCTTGCGGTGCTGCTGTTCTTCTTTTTGCCGGCGGTGCTCTTTAACGGGCTGATGATGCTTACGGGCGACGGCATCAGTGGTTGGCGTTCGGTGTTTGAGGGCCTTTTACGTATCGTCATTTTTGTACTGTACATTGTTGTCATCTCTAAAATGCCGGAGATTGACCGCACATTCCGCTACCACGGCGCGGAGCACAAGACGATTTTCTGCTATGAAAACGACCTGCCGCTCACCGTGGAAAATGTGCGGAAGCAAAAGCGCTTCCACCCGCGCTGCGGCTCCAGCTTTATGATCTTAATGCTTTTGCTCGGCATCATCATCGGCTTTTTCATTCCGTTTTCCAATCCGTTTCTGCGCACATTCTGTAAGCTCTTGTGCTTGCCGGTCGTTGTCAGCATCGGTTATGAGCTCATCAAGCTTTGCGGCAAGTACGATAACGTGCTGACGCGCATCATTGCGGCGCCGGGCCTGTGGTTTCAGCGTTTGACCGTAAAAGAGCCGACCGACAAGATGATGGAAGCCGCTATTGCGGCGATGAAAGCGGTTATCCCGGAAAACGGCGAGGATATTATCCGATGACGCTGAACGAGCTGTACCGCGCAGCGAAAACGGCGCTTGAACCCGTCACGGAAGACCCGACGTTTGAAGCCGCGTGCCTTTTGGAGCATTTCTGCGGCGCGAACCGCACAGAGTTATTGTTGCACGGCGATAAGCCGGCGGAGTCTGAAGCGGGGCAAGCGGTGCTTTCCGCGCTCGAAAAGCGCAAAACGGGCGAGCCGCTGCAATATCTGCTTGGCGAGTGGGACTTTATGAGCCTGACGCTTTCCTGCGGAGAGGGCGTGCTGATTCCGCGCGAGGACACCGCTGTTTTGGTGGAAGCAGTGTGCAAGCGTTTGTCGAAAACCGAGAATTTGCCGAAGGGGCTTGACCTTTGCGCCGGCACGGGTGCGGTGGGGCTTTCCATCGCGAAAGAAGCACACGCCGAAGTGACGGAAGTGGAGCTGTACGATGGCGCATTCAACTATTTAAACGAGAATTTGGCGCGTTACCCGGAGCTGCCGGTGACGGCGGTAAAGGGCGACATGTTAGATAAAGCGTTTGCGGAGACGCTGCCGGATGGGTTCGATTTCATCGCGTCGAACCCGCCGTATATTGAGACAAGCGAGCTGCCGCTTTTGCAGCGCGAAGTGCAGAAAGAGCCGAAAACGGCGCTGGACGGCGGCGCGGACGGCCTCATCTTCTACCGCGCGATCTGCGATATTTGGGCGAAAAAATTGCACCCGAACGGCGTGCTTGCCGTGGAAATCGGTGAGACGCAGGGGCAGGCGGTAAAGGTGCTGTTTGAAGCCGCCGGTCTGCGCGATGTGCGGATTCACAAGGACTTGGGCGCGCTCGACAGGGCGGTTTCGGGGGTTAGATAGAATAAGTCGATTTTTTAAAGGCGGCTTTGGCCGCCTTTCGGGGAAGACTGGGTTCGATTTTTATGAACTTGTGTTACAAGTTCATAGGGAAACCCCTTAGTAGGGTTTCCCTCGGACGAAACGTCCACCGGAAGTTTCGTCCTCCCTTCCTGACTTTGCGAACGCAAAAAGATTTCGCTTTCTGCGGAAAGCGACGTAGGGCGCTGCCCTAAGAACCTGCAAGCTTTTGAAAAAAGCTTGAGCAAAACTTTTAACCATGGTTTTCTTTAGCTATGCAATAATTTTATCCGAAAGGAAGTTTTTCAAATGGTAAAGCATGTTTTAATGATCAAGCTCAAGGACAATTCCAAAGAGCAGTGCGAAAAGCTGCGCGATCTTTTTATGACGATGAAGGGCCGCGTGCCGCAGGCACTTGACGTGGAAGCCGGTGCGGATTTCCTCCACTCCGAGCGCTCCTTTGACGTTTGCCTGACCGTTACGCTCGAGAGCCCCGAGGCGCTCGAAGAATACCAGAAAGACCCGTACCACTGCAACACGGTGAAGACCTATGTTGCGACAGTTCGCGAAAAGGCGGTTGCGGTCGATTACATCGTTTGATTGAACAAAATTCACGCGGCGCTGTGCGGCTTTTGCATGGCGCTGCTTTTTTACACGGCTTGTTGCTGAAGCCGAAATAGCGCCAAATTAGCCAAAAAAGAATAGGAAAATTCGGCGTTTACACCCCTCGAAAACGACATACAGGCATTGAATTGCAGCATTTTATCCGATATAATGGTAATCAAAGTGTCTTTTGAAGGGAGCAATTTTGTGGTTCGCAATATGACGAAGGGCAGCCCGGTAAAGCTTTTGTTGGCATTTGCACTGCCTTTGCTTGTTGCCAATGTGTTTCAGCAGTTATACTCTGTGGCGGATGCTATGGTGCTCGGCCGCGGTGTAGGCGTCAACGCGCTTGCGGCGGCGGGTTCCACGGGTTCGGTACATTTTTTTGTTTTGGGTTTCATCAACGGTTTGACGCACGGGTATTCCATTTTGATTTCGCAACGCTTCGGCGCAGGCGACGAAAGCGACATGCGCCGCACGGTGATGAACGCGGGCTACCTCGGCTTTATGAGCGCTGCGGTCATCACGGCGTTAAGTCTCATTTTCTCGCGCCCGCTCATGACACTGATGGGTACGCCGACCGATATTTTTGACGACGCGCTTTTGTACATCCGCATTATTTTCATCGGTATTTTCACGACGGTGTTTTACAATATGCTTTCGAGTATTCTTCGAGCGCTCGGCGACAGCATGTCGCCGCTCATTATCATTCTCATCAGTTCGGCAGTGAACATCGGGCTGGACATTCTGTTTGTCATGGCCTTTAAATGGGGCGTGGCCGGCGCTGCGTGGGCGACCGTTTTGGCACAGCTGCTTTCCGGCCTGATGTGTCTTTTCGTGTTGTGCCGTATGCCGGTTTTGCGTTTTAAAGCCGACGAAAAGCGCATGGATAAGTCTATTATTTTTGGCTTATTGAAGCTTGGTTTGCCGGTCGGAATTATGAATTCCATTACGGCGATCGGCGGTATGATCTTACAGGGCATTGTGAATGGTTTAGGTTCTACGATTGTGGCGGCATATACGGCGGGCTCGAAAATCTTCGGTCTTGCGGAACAGCCGTGCAACATCATCGGGTTATCCCTTGGCACGTATGTCGGGCAGAACCTCGGCGCGGGACGCGTTGACCGCATTAAAGTCGGCGTGCGCCGCAGCATTTTGATGGTGCTCATCGTCGATTTCTTCATCGGCGGCACAATGATTCTGTTCGGCCGCCAGCTGACGGCGGTGTTCGTCTCCGGCGTGGAGCAGGCGGTCATCGAAGCTTCGTATCCGTATTTGCTGTGTTGCGGTGCGATGATGTGGGTGCTGGGTTTGCTGTTCGTCTACCGCTTTTCCCTGCAAAGTCTCGGCGACACGGTGGTGCCGATGCTCTCCGGCGCGCTGGAGCTAATTCTGCGCATTTCCGTTGTGCTCGTGCTCTCTAAAGTGTTCAATCTGGGCTTTCTTTCCATCTGCATTGCAGAGGTCTCCGCGTGGTTCGGCGCGGCGGCACTGCTGTGCGTGACATATTACATTCGTATTCACAAATTGCCGGAAAAACTTTCGGCGAAATCATGAGGGGTTTATGGCAAAAACAGAACGCATTCAAAATATGACAAAAGGCAGCCCTGCAAAGCTGATTTTCACCTTTGCGATACCGCTGATGCTGGGCAACGTGTTTCAGCAGTTCTACACGGTGGTGGATACCGCCATTGTGGGGCAGGCGCTCGGCGTAAACGCGCTGGCGGCGCTCGGTGCGGCGGACTGGCTGAACTGGCTCGTGCTGGGGCTTATCCAAGGCTTTGCGCAGGGCTTTTCCATTTACATGGCGCAGCGTTTCGGCGCAGAAGACCACGAGGGCCTCAATCGCGCCATCGGCGCGACGATCTCGCTTTCGGCGGTCATTTCAATCTTGACCGTCATTCTGAGCCAAGTCGCCATGGCACCTGTGCTGCGCGCCATGAACACGCCGGAGGAGATCATCGGCGGCGCGTTCACATACCTGCGCATCATGTTTGCGGGCATACCCATCATCATGGCGTATAACGTGCTTGCAAGCATCCTGCGTGCGCTCGGCGACAGCAAAACGCCGCTGTATGCCATGGTCATTGCATCTATTCTGAATATCGGGCTTGATCTGCTGTTTGTTATGGTGTTCCACTGGGGCATTGCGGGTGCGGTCGTCGCAACGGTCATCGCACAGCTTTTTGCAGCGCTTTACTGTTTGCGCGCTGTGCTGCACGTGAAGGTCATCCACCTGAAAAAAGAGTATTTCCGGCTCAATCCGGAAATAGCAAAGCGCCTTTTGGGACTCGGTACGCCGGTCGCCGCACAGAATGTTATCATCGCCGTGGGCGGCATGGTGGTGCAGTCGGTCGTCAACCGCTACGGCACGCTGTTCGTGGCGGGCTTTACGGCAACGAATAAGCTGTACGGTATTTTGGAGATTGCCGCCGTTTCGTTCGGCTACGCCGTGACGACGTATGTCGGGCAGAATCTCGGCGCGGGGCTTTTAGACCGCGTGAAAAAGGGTATGCACTCCGCAACGTGGATCGCTTTGCTGACCTCGGTCGTCATTACGGTTTTTGTGCTGATTTTCGGAAAATACGGCATCGCACTGTTTATTTCCGGCACAGCGGAGGAAGTGTCGATCTCGTCGCAGGTGGCAATACACTATCTTAATATCATGAGTATTTGTCTGTCTATCCTCTATATGCTGCACATTTACCGCTCCGCGCTGATGGGGCTTGGCGATACCATTATGCCGATGGCTTCGGGCATCATGGAATTTTTGATGCGTATTGGCGTGGCGTTGTTTCTGCCGCTTATTATCGGGCAGGAGGGTATTTTCTATGCGGAGATCACTGCTTGGGCCGGTGCGGCTATTTTGCTTGTCACGACGTATTTTGTGAGAATGCATAAGCTGACGAGAGAACTTGACACAAGCCAAAGTAAAGCGGGCGAATAAAAGAAGCCTTTCAGAAAAATATGAAGCTAAAAAGCGTGCAGAAAACAAAATCTGTGCGCTTTTCTTTATTATATGCGCATAAGAACACGGCAAAGACTAAAGAATGAAGAATGTGAAATTCACTCTTGAAGTTTGTCCGTACAATCTGTATACTGGGTGTAGATTACGCGCGGGAAGTCGCGCTGACGGAGGTATTTTATTATGAGACCCCTTACACCGAAATTTCCGAAGCTGCTGCATGGCGGCGATTATAATCCCGAACAGTGGCTGCGCTACCCCGAGATTCTCAAGCAGGACGTGGAGCTGATGAAGAAAGCGGATATCAACTGCGTGTCGGTCGGTATTTTCTCCTGGGCACATCTGGAGCCGAATGAGGGAGAATACGACTTCGACTGGCTGGAGAAGATCATCGACAATCTCTACAAAAACGGCATTTATACCGTGTTGGCCACACCGTCCGGTGCAAAGCCGCTTTGGATGAGCGAAAAGTATGAGGAGATTCGCCGTGTGCAGAATAATGGTGTGCGCGACCTTTCCGGCGCACGCCATAACCACTGCTATACATCCCCCGTGTACAGAGAGAAGACCCGCGAGATGGATAAGCGCCTTGCAAAGCGCTTTGCAAACCACCCGGGCGTCATTTTGTGGCACCTTTCTAACGAGTACGGCGGCGAGTGCTACTGCCCGCTGTGCCAACAGGCGTTCCGCGATTGGCTGAAAAAGAAGTATAAGACGCTCGACGACCTGAACCACGCGTGGTGGACGGACTTCTGGAGCCACACGTATACGAGCTGGGATCAGATTCACGCGCCGCAGCCGAACGGCGAAATGAACGTGCACGGTCTGACGCTCGATTGGAAGCGCTTTGTCACGTACCAGACCGTCGATTTCATGAAAATGGAGCGCGACACCGTAAAGGAAGTAAACCCGGATATCCCGGTGACGGCGAACCTGATGGGCTTCTACGACGGCCTCGATTACTTTAAGTTCGGCCCGGAGCTCGATGTTGTTTCCTGGGACAACTACCCGCAGTGGCATACGACCGACAACGTAGAGATTGCGGTCTCTTCCGCGATGACGCACGACGTGATGCGTTCGATCAAGCACGAAAACTTCCTTTTGATGGAAAGCACGCCGAGCATGACGAACTGGACGCCCATCAGTATGCTGAAGCGCCCGGGCATGCACCTGCTTTCCTCCATGCAGGCGGTTGCACACGGCTCAAATTCTGTGCAGTATTTCCAGTTCAGAAAAAGCCGCGGCTCCTGCGAAAAGTTCCACGGTGCGGTCGTTGACCATGTCAGCCATGGCGGCGTGTTTGACTCCGTTACGAACGAGAACACCCGTGTGTTTAAGGATGTGCAGTCCGTCGGCGCTGAGCTTAAGAGCATGAACGAGCGCGGCGACGTATACGGCACCGAAGTCAAGCCGCAGGTCGCTATCGTGTACGACGTGGAAAACCGCTGGGCGCTGGATGCTGCCGCGGGCCCGCGCAACAAGGATAAAGACGAAAAATATGTAGAGACGCTCTTGACGCACTACCGTCCGTTCTGGGATAAGGGCGTGCAGGTGGACATCGTCGATATGGACGGCGATATCTCGAAATATAAGCTTGTCATTGCACCGATGCTCTATATGTACCGTGCAGGCTTTGAAAAGAAGATGCGTAAATTTGTCGAAAACGGCGGCACGCTCGTCACAACGTACTGGAGCGGCATTGTGGACGATACCGACCTGTGCAAAATGGGCGGCCTCCCCGGCGATATGATGGACGTGTTCGGCGTGTGGAACGAAGAAATCGACAGCCTGCCGGACGGCATGAAAAATGGCATTGCGTTTAACGGCAGCCGTTACGATGCTATGGAGCTTTGTGCACGTATCCACCCGCTGACGGCGGAGGTACTCGGCACATATGAAAAAGATTTCTACGCAGGCGAAGCGGCGCTGACGAAAAACAAGTTCGGCAAGGGAGAGGCGTATTACATTGCGGCTCGTACCGGCAGCGATATGCTTTCTGTACTGTACGGCGAAATGATTGAGACGCTGCACATTGAAAAAGCGCTCGATTGCGCCCTGCCGCACGGCGTAACGGCACACATCCGCCACGGCGAAAAGGAGAATATCATTTTTGTAGAAAACTACACGGAAAGCGGAAAAACCGTGGAATTGCCGCGCGACTACAAGTTGTACGGTACAGATCAAACGGTAAATTCAATCAAACTCGCTCCGTTTGGCATTGCCCTCTTATCGGATTTAACAAAAGTTTAATATTTTGCGTATTTGCTGTGGAAATTCTCGCTATTTTGTGCTATATTGAAATAGACAAGAGCCGACATTGTTCGTGTAAAACGGACAGGCAAATAACGGAATATGCAGTTTGAAGGAGTAATCAAATGGCAATGGAATCACAGACGTTTTTCAGTGCAGAGAATCGCGTAGCACCGCTTGGCATCGTACCGCTTGCCGGTGCGCGTGAGCTTTCCGAAAAGGTTGAGGCCCATCTGGTGCGTTGGGCAAAGCGTGCCGGTATGGATGTGGACACGTTCATCATCGAAAACAGCTGCCCGCGTTTCTCTTCCGGCGACAGCAAGGGTCTTATCAAGTCGACCGTGCGCGGCTATGACCTGTTCTTTGTTGTAGACGTAGGCAATTACAGCCTGACCTACAACTACTTCGGCAACGAGAACCACATGTCCCCGGATGACCATTATCAGGATTTGAAGCGTCTCATTCAGGCGGCAAGCGGTAAGGCACACCGCGTTAACGTTGTGATGCCGCTGCTTTACGGCGGCCGTCAGCACCGCCGCAGCTACCGCGAGTCTTTGGACTGCGCGTACATGCTGCAGGAGCTCCAGCAGATGGGCGTTTCCAACGTTTTGACTTTCGACGCACATGACCCGCGCGTGCAGAACGCTGTGCCGGTTATGGGCTTCGATAACCTGATGCCGACTTACCAGGTTTTAAAGAAGCTCTTCAAGGACTTCCCGGATCTTTCCACCGATAAGAAAGATTTCATGATCGTCAGCCCGGACGAGGGCGCGCTGAACCGCAACATGTACTATGCTTCCGTGCTCGGCGTGGAGATGGGCATGTTCTACAAGCGCCGCGATTATTCCCGCATCGTAGACGGCCGCAACCCGATCGTCGCACATGAGTACCTCGGTACCCCGGTCGAGGGCAAGGATGTGTTCGTTGCCGATGACATCATCTCCTCCGGCGAGTCCGTGCTCGACATTGCAGAGAACGTCAAGGCCCGCAAGGCACGCCGCTTCTTTGCTTACGGCACGTATGCCATCTTCACGAACGGCCTCGCAAAGTTCGATAAAGCGTATGAAGAGGGTCTCATCGACGGTATCTTCGGCAGCAACCTGACGTATCTTAACCCGGAACTGAAGAACCGCCCGTGGTTCCATGAAGTCGACGTTTCGAAGTACATCGCTTACTTCATCTCTGCTTTGAACCACGACGCTTCCATCAGCTCCCTGCTTGACCCGCACGCCAAGATCGACGCACTGCTCCAGAAGCGTGCGCTTGAAAAAGCAAAGATCATCGACGAGCAGCTCTAATTTTTGAATCATTGCTAAATAAACAGGGTATGCACTGTAAAAAAGTGCGTACCCTGTTTTTGCATGCGCGTATTTTAAAAGAACCAAAAGAAAAAAGCCGCATAAAATGGCGCGGAGAGGTGATCTTTGGGCTTGCGTTTTTAAAGGGGCTGTGTTAAAATACTGTCATAAAGCAAACGCTGAGACCGAACGAGTACCCCGGGGACAGTCGATAGAGAGCGGAGGTCATGGGCTGAAAGCCGCCGCAGAAAAGAGCCGGGCGAAGTGCATTCGCGAGCGGATGCGGTGAGCGAAAGTGAGCCGCATACGGGTACGGCACGTTACGCCGTTTGAGTGATAAACCGGAGTGGAACCGCGGATTTATTGTATCATGAATGTTTTGATACATTTCGCCCCCGAGCGCCTATGTTGTGCGCTCGGGGCTTTTGTTTTTAAGGAGAGGTTTACGTCATGTTTTCTAAGTTAAAGGCGGAGCTTGACGCCGTGATGGCACGCGACCCTGCCGCCCGCAGCCGTGCGGAGGTTTATTTTCTGTATTCCGGCTTCAAGGCGGTGCGGTCTTACCGCAAGGCAAACTGGTTTTTCCGCCATAATATGAAATTTATCGCGCGCTATATCTCGCAGCGCGCGCGCCGCAAAACGGGTATAGAGATTCACCCGGGCGCGACGATCGGCAAAAATCTGTTCATCGACCACGGTATGGGTGTCGTCATCGGCGAAACCACCGTTATCGGTGACAACTGCACGCTGTATCAGGGTGTGACGCTCGGCGGCACGGGCAAAGACCAGGGCAAGCGCCACCCGACGCTTGGAAATGACGTGCTCGTCGGTGCGGGCGCAAAGGTGCTGGGGCCGTTCCGCGTGGGTGATAACGCCCGTGTGGCGGCGGGTGCCGTGGTGCTGGATGCCGTGCCCGATAACGCAACGGCGGTCGGTGTACCGGCGCGCATCGTGCGTGTGGGCGGCAAGCGTGTGATGGACAACAGCACGCTGGATCAGATCCACGTGGCCGACCCGGTGGCGCAGGAAATGTGCCGCATGCGGCTTGAGATTGAGCGCCTGCACGGCGAGCTGAACAGCTGCCGCAGAGAAAAAAGCAAGCTGACCGCACAGAAAGCGGAGAAGAATAAGGAAGAATAAGCAGAAAGGAAGCACCTGTATGCAGCTCTATAACACAAGAACACAGAAAAAAGAAGAATTTATTCCGCACGAAGCCGGCAAAGTCAAAATGTACACCTGCGGCCCAACCGTGTACCACTATGCGCACATCGGCAACCTGCGCTCGTACATCATGGAGGATATGCTGGAAAAAGCCTTGCGCTACCTCGGCTATGACGTGACCCGCGCCATGAACATCACGGACGTCGGCCACCTTTCCAGCGATGCCGACACCGGCGAAGACAAGATGCTCAAGGGCGCGCGCCGCGAGCACAAGACCGTCATGCAGATTGCGCGGTTCTATACCGACGCATTTTTCAGTGACTGCGAAAAGCTTGGCATCAAGCGCCCGGAGATCGTCGTTCCGGCGACGAGCTGCATCGATACATTCATCCACATGGTAGGGGTGCTCCTTGAAAAGGGCTATGCGTATATCGCGGGCGGCAACGTCTATTTTGATACCTCCAAGCTCGAAAACTATTATGTTTTCGGCAACATGGAGGAAGAGAGCCTCGCCGTAGGCGTGCGCGACAGTGTGGAAGAGGACGAAAACAAGCGCTCCAAGAGCGACTTCGTACTGTGGTTTACAAAGTCGAAGTTTGACGACCAGGAGCTCAAGTGGGATTCCCCGTGGGGCGTGGGCTACCCGGGCTGGCACATCGAGTGCAGCGGCATCAGCATCAAGTACCTCGGCGAATACCTCGACATTCACTGCGGCGGCATCGATAACGCGTTTCCGCACCACACAAACGAGATTGCACAGAGCGAAGCGTATCTCGGCCACCCGTGGTGCAAATACTGGTTCCACGTGCTGCACCTTTTGGACGCGCGCGGCAAGATGAGCAAATCAAAGGGCGATTTTCTCACGGTCTCGCTGCTTGAGGAAAAGGGCTACGCGCCGCTTGTATACCGCATGTTCTGCTTACAGTCCCATTACAGAAAGCCGCTGACGTTCTCGTTTGAGAGCCTTGACAACACCGCCACGGCGTACAAAAAGCTCGTTTCCCGCATTGCAGCGCTGAAAAATGAGGGAGAGCACGACAAAGCTGCCATGGAGCCGCTGCGTGCCTCGTTCCGCGCGGCGCTGGAAAACGACCTCAACACGTCCTTGGCACTCACAGCGCTGTACGACGTACTGAAAGCCAAGCTTTCCGACGCGGACAAGCTTGCGCTCATCAAGGAGTTTGACGAAGTGTTGTCCCTCGGCTTGCTGAAAGCTGCAAAGGCGCTGCGCGAGGAGCAGAATGCGCAGAAGTCCGCTGTGCCGGAGGGCATGACCGCCGAGGAAGCCGCGGAGATCGAAGCGCTCATCGCAAAGCGCACGGAAGCCAGAAAGGCAAAGGACTGGGCAACTGCCGACGCGATTCGCGATGCGCTTGCCGCACGCCATATCGTTGTGAAGGATACCCCGCAGGGTATCACGTGGTCTGTGCAGGGCTAAAATAAGGAAATAAAGCAAAAGGGCACGGAGTTTTAAAACTCCGTGCCCTTGGTTTTTGCGGAACTTACGCGTCTTTGTTTTCTTTTTCATCGTCGCAGCAGTGGCCTGTTTTGTGCTTGTGAATGTCTTCCGTACCGGCGGCAATGGCTTCCTCATAGTATTTGCACTTATAATCGATTACTTTAAGCTGATCTTCAAGCTCCTTGATTTGTGCCATAACGGCCTCGCGGCGCTCAAGAAACAGGTTGTAGCGCTGCTCCAGGGTGGAGTCACCCATTTGTGCCCACACCGCGTACTGGCGAATATCTTTAATGGACATGCCCGTGCATTTTAAACATTCGATAATGCGCAGCATGGAAAGATCCTGTTCGGAAAACATTCTGTGGCCGGATTCCTTTCGCTCCAAAAACGGCAGGATGCCTTCTTTATCGTAATAGCGCAGCGTGGTCGCCGGGATGCCCGTGATGTCCGAGGCTTCCTTAATGGTGTACGTCATCTGCAAGCGCTCCTTTCTAAGTTAGATATAACTCTATATATAAGCATACGTTTTTTTGCGCGGTTTGTCAATGTGTTCGTGGAAAACTCCTGCGCCAAAATTTCGGAAAAACAAAAAGAACGCCCGGCTGTGTAAACAGCCGCAAGGCGCTCGGATACAGGTTAAAGCTTAAAACTCAAGTGTAACGGTATCGGATTTCGTGATCTCGTTCCACGTTGTGAGGGCGCAGAGGACTCTGCTTCGGAGGAAGCCGTGCTGCTCACACTGCTTTCGGAATCGTTGCTTCCGGCACCGCCGTTACTTTCGCACGCCGCAAGAGAGAGAACGAGCAGTGCAGAAAGCAGGAAAGACATGAATTCCTTCATTTAAATTACTCCTTCTGCTTTTTGAGAAACACCGCGAAATATGCGGGAATTTCTCAGAAAACGGTGAAATTTATACCTACAACATTATATATATAATGTCAATAGTTTGAAGCGCATTTTTTTGAAAAAATCGACGGAAAAAGCCATGCAGAAGAATTTTACACAGGGCTTGCGTATAAGACAAAAACAAGATAAAATAATATTTAGTATACACAGAAAAGACAGGGGGTGCGGCATGAAAGAAAAAATTCAGCTGTTAGCGGCGGCGCTGGCGCTTATTTTGCTGCTTTGCGGCTGTGCGGCGCGGGGCACGGCATCAAACGACGCCAAGCCGGCGGCGGGCGATGTCACGGACAGCAACGCCGCGCCCTACGAGGTCCCCGCTTTTCGGGATTCCGTCTTCAACGAAGATGAAGCGACCGCGTTCGGCAGCGGAGAGATTGACCTTTCCCAGCTTGAAGGCGGCATCATCGGCGTAAAAGCGCAGAGCGATACGCGATTAAAAATGCAGATTGTCTGCGGCGAGGATAAATATAACTATGACTTGCCGAACGACGGCACTGCAACATTTTTCCCGCTCAATATGGGAAACGGCACATACACGTTCCGCCTGATGGAGCAGGTGGGCGACAGCAAATACGCATGCATCGGGAGCGAAGACCGCGACGTGACGCTGAAAGATGAATTTCAGCCGTACCTGCGCCCGAACCAGATGGTGAATTACAACAAAAGCTCCGATTGCATCAAAAAGGTGAAAGAGCTGGCCGCAAGCTGCACCACCGATGCGGACATTGCTGCCGCCGTGTATGACTACATGGTGAAGAATATCCAATACGATACGGAAAAAGCGGCGACCGTGCAAAACGGCTACCTGCCTTCCCCAGATGAGACCTTAAAGACCGGCAAGGGCATATGCTTTGATTATGCAAGCCTTGCCGCCGCCATGCTGCGCAGCGAGGGCATTCCGTGCAAGCTCGTCACGGGTTATGTGGGTGAGGAGACCTACCACGCGTGGAACAGCTTTTATGTGGAGAGCGAGGGGTGGATCACCGTGGAGATCCGCGCAAAAGCGGATGAGTGGCAGCGGGTGGACATCACCTTTGCCGCAGGCGGCATGCCCGCCGGGGAGATTCAAAACGATTCGGAATACACAACGCGGTTCACTTATTAAAGGAAAAGCGAAAGGACGAGGAACATGGCAGAAAAATTTTTGACTCAGGAACAGCTCAGCGTATTTTGCAGCAGCCTTGCAATGCTGCTGCGCTCCGGCGCGTCGCTTTCGGAGGTTTCTTCCCTGTTTGAGGAAGACGGCATGGACACCGCCTTGCGGCAGGCTTCTACCGAGATCAGCCTTTCGGTTGCGGCGGGCGAGCCGTTTTCGGCAGCGGCGGAAAAGACCGGCGTTTTCCCGGAATACGCCTTGAGCGTTTTTAGCACGGCAGAGCTTTCCGGCCGATTGGACGAAGCGCTTGACCGCCTTGCAGACCACTATGACCGCCAAAGCGCGCTATACGACCGTTTGCGCAGCACCCTTACATACCCGGCCGTTTTGATGCTGATGATGTGCGGCGTGCTGGCGGTGCTCGTTTTTGCCGTGCTGCCCATGTTTGAGCGCGTGTACGACAATTTAACGGGCAGCCTGCTTTCATCTTCCTATGCCTATGTGCTCGCGGCGACGCTCATCGGGCGCATCAGCTTGGTGTTTGCGGGGCTTTTGGGCATCGTTTTGCTTGTTTTGGCGTTTGGTATACGCTCCGATAAAGGTCGGGAAAAGCTCAGAAACACTATGGAAACGAGCCACTTCACGCGCAAAGCCGCGTGGCTTTTGGCGGTCTCCGAGGTGATGGACACGCTCTCCGCCTTGCTTGCGAGCGGTACGGATGAAGACAGTGCGCTTGCGCTGTGCATCGAGCAGACGCGCCACAAAAAGCTGCACGAAGCGCTTGAAAAATGCCGTGAAGAAACACAGATGGGCGTCGGCGTTGCGACAGCGTTTGCGCACCAAAAGATATTGCCCGCCATGTACGGCAAAATGCTGCTTGGCGGTGCGCAGAGCGGCGAGCTCGTGCAGGTGACGGAAAACCTCGCGCGCCGCACGGCGCAGGAGGCGGAAAACGGGCTGTGCAGCGTCATCGACCGCACGGAGCCGATTTTGATCGGATTTCTCACCGCGTCTGTCGGTTTGACGCTTTTAAGCGTCATGCTGCCCTTGCTCGGCATTTTGAGCGCAATCTGAGGGAAAAGTTATGGGTATTTTGAATCGAAAAGTAAGCTTCCGGCTTTTCGCGGTCGGGCTTATTCTGGTGCTTGCGGTAATTTTTACCGCGGTGTGCGTGCCGGTTTTTCAGGAGGATATCCGCGAAACAGGCCGTGCCGCCGTGCGTGAAGCCGTTTTGCGCAGCGCCGTAGAGTGCTACACCTTAGAGGGCGCATACCCGGAAAGCCTTGAATATTTGGAAAAGCACTACGGGCTTACGGTCAATAAGAAAGAATACATCGTGACATACGAGGTTTTCGCCGATAACCAGCTGCCGACCGTTCAGGTGCTGGTGCGCGGCGAGGAATAAGGAGGGCGCATGACGGAACCGAAAAAGAGAAACAGCACTTCTCTGATGCTGCTTCTGCTGTATGCATTGCTCATCGCATCGCTTTTGGTGTTGACGCTTGCGGGCGCGTGGCTGTATTCCGATACGATGGATGCCCGCGACGCACACGCAAAGCAGCGCAGCGCGCTTTCGTATATTCAAAGCCAAACGGCAGCGTGCGGCGGCAAAGGGAACATCCGCCTGATCGACGGCCCGGAGGGCCCGGCGGTGTGCCTGCGCGAGCCGGAAAGCGACTTCGAAACGCGCATCTATTTATATGAAAACGCGCTGCGCACGGAGTTTTCACGGGTCACAGCGGAGATCGACCCCAATAACGCCGAAAAGTTGTGCGACCTTAAAACGTTTAAAGCCGAGCTTTCGGAAAGCGGGCTTTTAACGATCACTGCGGACGGCATGACCGCCGGCGCGTATTGTGACGGAGGTGGCGCGGCATGATAGATTACGAGGAAAAGCGCAGTGAAACGCGTCACCGCATGGGCTTTATGACCCCGCTGCTTGTGTTTGTTCTGGCATTTGTCGCGTGCTGCGGTGTCATTGCGTGCGTGTTCCTGCGCGCGGCCGTCATCAGCGATGAAGCGGCGAGGGAAAGCGCAGGCATTGCGCTGTGCCGCAGCGCCGCAGAGGAGTTTCGCGCGGGAGAGATCCCCGAAAACGGCGAAATGGCATATTTCACAAAAGATATGACAAGCTGTGCGGAAGCGGACGCTTACTATTATATAAAAACCGAAGTGACCGCCGCCGAGACCGAAACGGGAGCGTTGTATGCCGGGAAAATCACGGCGTACACGGCGGAGCAGGATAAAGAAATTTATGCGCTGAATGTACGGTGCTACCAGCCGAAGGAGGGAACGCCATGAGCCGAAATCGATTCCGCATCGGCAGCATCGCGGTGCTGTTCGCGGTCGTTGTGCTGTGCGTCGCCATTTTTGGCGTGCTTACGGTGTCCTCTGCCGTATCCGATCGCCGTGCCGCAGAGCGTTACGGCGAGCACGTGGAAGTGCTGTATGCCTGCGAAAACGCCGGGCAAGACTGGCTTTCCGAAGCAGATGCGTATTTAAAGGGTGCGGGAGATCTGCCGGAAAACACGGAAGAGACCGAAACCACGCTCAAAACGGAAATCACGCGCGGCAACATGCAGCTTGAGATCTGCTTAAATAAGATAAACGGCAGCTATGAGATTGCAAAATGGCGCTGCACAGCGCGCTGGCAGCCGGATGACTCCCTGAACCTCGGGTAAGAAAGGCGGAGTACAATGAATATGACTGAAATTTTGAAAAGTGCCGTGGAGCGCGGCGCTTCCGATATTTTCGTGGTAGCGGGCCTGCCGCTGACGTATAAGGTGCGCGGCGAACAGCAGCGTGAAACGGCGGACGGCGCCTTCACGCCCGAAAAGACCGAAGCGTTCGCAGCGGAAATCTATCGTCTTGCCGCGCGTGAGCCGCACTGCTTAAACGGCAGTGCGACCGATGACGATTTTTCGTTCTCGCTCAGCGGTACGGGACGCTTCCGTGTGAATCTGTTCCGCCAGCGCGGCAGCATTGCCGCCGTGGTGCGCGTCATCCGCTTCGGTCTGCCTACGGCCGAAGAAGCGCACATTCCGCCGGAGGTCATGCGCGCGGCACAGATGAAAAAAGGCATCGTGCTCGTTACGGGCTCAGCGGGCAGCGGTAAGTCCACAACGCTCGCGTGTATCATCAACGAGATCAACCGTACGCGCACGGGACATATTCTGACGCTCGAGGATCCGGTAGAGTACATCCATCGCCACGATAAGTGCATTGTGAGCCAACGTGAGATCGGCTGCGACTGCCCGAGCTACGTCGCCGCTTTGCGCAGTGCGCTGCGCGAAAGCCCGGACGTGATTTTGCTCGGCGAAATGCGCGACAAAGAGACAATGGAGGTTGCGATGACCGCCGCCGAAACGGGGCAGCTATTGCTTTCGAGCCTGCACACCACCGGCGCGGCGAATACGATTGACCGCATCATCGACGCATTTCCGCCGAACCAGCAGGCGCAGATCCGCTTACAGCTTTCCATGGTTTTGCAGGCGGTCATCAGTCAGCAGCTCGTGCCCGGTATAGACGGCACACCCATCCCGGTGTTTGAAATCATGTATTCCACACTTGCGATACGCAATATGATCCGCGAAAGCAAAACGCATCAGCTCGATGCCGCCATCGCTTCCGGCGCGGCGCAGGGCATGCGCACCATGGACATGGCGCTTGCGGACCTTGTACGGCAAAAGCGCATCACAGAGGAGACGGCGCTTTACTACTGCACGAACTATGAGACAATGCAAAAACGTCTGCAATTACTTTAAGTCATAGTTTTTAGCGCGACCTTTCGCCAAAAAAAGGTATTTTCTCCGACAAAAAAGTAAATACTTATGAGAAAAATCGCATTTTCCACCTTTCGGTGGATTACAAATGCCGTGAAGCGTGCTATACTTTATGAAAAGAACAAGTTCGGAATATTATTTTTTTCGCAATAGCCGGGGTGATATTTTGAACTGTTATTTCTGAAAGAGGGAGATGAACCGTTCATGAGTCGAACAGCGAAAGAAATTGAAACCACCGGGCTGCCGTGTGAAGCACAGAACGGTGAAACGATACAGGTTGTGCCGAAGATCGATGTGACCATGTTCGGCAAGTTTACCTTAAAGCAGGAAGGTATGGAGGTTCCGCACGCTGTGAGCCTCACGGGACGTTCCAGAAGATTGTGGACGCTTACGGCATACCTTATTCTGAACAGAAACCGCGGTGTTTCCGCACAGGAGCTCATCGACCTGCTGTGGCCGGAAGCCGAAAACGATAACCCGTTAAGCACGCTGCAAAATAATGTCAGCCGCGCAAGGGCTGCGCTAGCAGAGCTCGGCTTTACGCACGCAAAGGTTATAATCCATAACGAAAAGGGCTATTATCGCTGGGCGCCGGACCGCGAGACGCAGCTTGACGTGGAGCAATTTGAAACACTTGCAAAGGCAGCGCTTGCCGAAGAAGATATGGAAAAATCGGTTGCCCTGGCGCAGGAGGCCGTGGCGCTTTACACCGGCGATTTTCTTACGGAAAGCGCAGCGGAGTTCTGGTGCATCAACCTCAACACGTATTACCGCTCGCTTTATACGCGCCTATGTCGCGCGGCGGTGGATCGCCTTTTGAAGCTCGGACGCATTACGGATGCGGAAAAGCTCTGCACGGGCGTTATCCGTTTAGATCCCGCCGCAGAGGAATTCAGCGTGTTTTTGATGCAGGCGCTCATAAAAAACAAAAACCCGAAAAAAGCGCTGGAACACTATGATTACATCGCTTCGCTGTACCGGGAGGTCTATGGTGTTTCGCCTTCGGCGGAGCTGGAGGCGCAGAAGGCACTTGCGGTGCAGGAGCTTTACGGCAGCGAGGCGAGTGAAGACGATATTCAAACGTTCCTGCTTGAAAAAGAACAGGAAACCGGTGCGTTTTGCTGTGATAACAACGTTTTCCGCGAGATTGTAAACCTGCATGTGCGCGAGATGCGCCGAAACGATACCCCTGCGGCGTTGATGATTGTGCGGCTTGCAAACCGCTCGATAGACCCGGAAAAGCGTGCTATATATATGAAGCAGATGGAAGGGACGCTTTTAAACGAACTGCGCGCGGGCGACCCGTTCACAAAGGTGGGCGCAAACCAGTTTTGGGTGCTGCTGCCGGGTGCGACCGGCGAAAACGGCGGGCTCGTTTCCCGCCGTGTGTTCAATCGGTTCCAAAAGGAATACCCGAAAAGCGGTGCGGCCTACACCTTTAAATCGCTCGACCTGCGCCACATACATATGAGCGCAGAAGAAAAAGCAACGGAGAAAACGGAGCGACGAAAGGCATAAAACCGTCACCTGAAAAAATAAACCGGTTGACACAACATAATTAACAAAAAAACTACGACCTATTTTCTTTTTTTATGAGAAAATGGGTCATTTTTCTATGAAAAAACTTCTTAATCATAGCGTTCTCATAGCACCTTTGTGTAAAATAGAATCACAAAAGACAAAAGGGAGGGGTTAGGTGAAAGAAAATCGTATGCTACCGATCGGCACAGAGACCTTCCGTATCTTTGTGGATGAAGCGGAGGACGGTGTCATCCGCGGCAGGGTCTCCGGCGGGACGTTTCCGGAGGAAACCCTATTCCGAAGTCTTTCACGCCTGATCTTGCTTTTGGAAGATCAGTTGGATACAGGCGGCGCGCCGAAAGCTTCTCCCATAAAATGTACGGAAACACCCACGTTTGAACTGGACATCCTGTTCCGCCAGAATTACAGCTGGCAGGGGAGACTGCGGTGGACAAAAGGCGGCAAAGAGGCCGCGTTTCGCAGTGTGCTGGAGCTGCTCATCCAAATGGAAACGGTTTTGGCACAGTAACACACATCAATTTAGGAATCCATATTTGTTATAAAACGGACAAATCACAGGATTGGAGGAAAACACTATGAAAAAGAAGATCATCGCCGTGTTGCTGAGCGCATGTATGCTGGTTTCGGCATGTCCTACGGGCGCGTTTGCAATGAGTGATGAGGAAACGAACACCTACACTGCAACAGGGGATGTTATGCAGGGGGGAACGCCGGTCGTTGACGAGACGCCTGCGCCCGAGGAGACCGCATCTCCGGAGGAGACACCCACTCCCACTCCGGTAGAGACCCCGGCTCCCGTTGAAGTGGAAGCACAGGCGACCCCCGCCGCCGGTGCAGAGGAAGCTGCGCCGGCGAAACAGAGCGCGGAAACGGGCATTGCATTGACTATGCTGCGTCCGGACGACGAGAAGCCCAAGGTCGATACCTACCGTTTCTATGATGCAGATGATGCAGATGGCAAGGAACTGACCGAGTGGAAGCAGACCGTCGCCGCAGGCGAAGAGCTCCTCGAGCCGCCTGCACCGACAAAGGAAAACGCACGCTTTGTTGGGTGGTATGTCGGTGAGACCCCGTTAAGCTTCGGCGAAGTCGCGACTGTCAGCGGCAAGGAAGTGACCGTTACGGCGAAGTTTGAGGAGTACAGCTACGTGTACTTCTTGGATGAAGACGGCGATACCGTGGTTTACCACACCGCCGCGGGCACAGCCGGTGAAACGGTCGGCGAAGACGTTCTGAACGCCGCGACCGCAAAAGTCGAGCTCACCATGAGCAAAGATAAAGGCGTTGTCGGCTGGAGCACCACGCAGGGCAGCGATACCCCCGAAACCATCACATTTGCAGCCGGCGTTACATACGTTTACCCGGTAGTTAAAACCGGTTTCTGGGTCACGTTCAATACCGACGGCGGCGACTACGTGGCGCCGAAGTTCCAGATGGGAGCGCCGCTTGACCTGAGCGCGGTCACACCCACCCGCAGCGGTTACACGTTCGACGGTTGGTATATCGATGGTCAGAAAGTAACATCTGTTTCCGCAGAAGCAACCGTCACCGCACGCTGGAAAACCAATTCCAAAACGGAATACACCGTTATCCATTGGCAGGAAAATGCAGATGATAACGAGTATTCCTCAAAGGATATCGAAATAAAATCTGGCACTACTGGCGCAAAGACAGCTGCCACTGCAAAAAGCAGCAAAGATGAAGATTATCAGGGCTTTACTGCACAGAAGATTGAGCAGAAGACCATTGCCGGTGACGGTTCCACAATCGTAAACGTTTATTATAAGAGAAATATTTACGACGTTAAGTTCTACAGTTATAGTAGTGGTTGGGGCTGGGAATATTCTCCTTCTCAGGAGTATACAAGTCTTAGAATTACGGCAAAATATGGCGCGAACATCAGTAAGAAGTGGCCTACTTACAATGGCAGCAACACATGGAGCACAAGTGATGGCGGTAGTACCTATCAGGTCAATATTAATACCATGCCATTGAATGGTGCGACTTTCTATGGCCCTAAAACCGGTAGAGGCAGTGAGACTGCATACTATTATGTAGAAGTTCTGCCGGGCGAAAAGGGAACAACTACTGTCGGTGGAGTAACCTATAAAGAAGATCACCACGATACAAGTCCTGGTAGAGGTTATACAGTATCAAAAGAAGATAAGTATCCAATTACTGGCTTTACGTACAGTAGTGGTACGCAAAATGGACGTAGTTACAACAACGCAAGATTCTACTATACCCGTAATTCCTATAGTATCGTTTTCATGAATAAAGGTACAAAGGATAGCGAAGTTAAGCTCAAGTATCAGCAGGATATTTCCAATGTCAACTACGCACCTGAAAAACCGGCTGGTGTACCCGCAAACTTTACGTTTGCAGGCTGGTATGATAACGAGCTTTGCGCAGGCACGGCATATGTCTTCGACGGCAAGACGATGCCCGCACAGAACATTACGCTCTACGCAAAGTGGCAGGCGCCGGTTATTGAAGCTAAGGTTTACCTGACGGCCTCTGCGGACGGCGAAGTAAGAACGATCAATGTTGAGTACGGCAAAAAACTTTCGGATTCCAAAGATTTTAAGGCACTGCTTGAAAAGTTCAAGGAGGAACAGCCCTCCGCTTGGATTGATTCCAACGGCGCGCTGTTCAATGTAGATACCGAGCTTTACAGCTCCGTTACGATTTCCCCGTTCTTCCCCTCCGCAAAGGATGGCTTCACGGTCACATACGTTGAGGGTACGAATGTAAAAATGGATAACCAGAAGTATGTAAACGGCAGCTCCGCCCGCGTACTTTCGCCGGAAAATTCCGAAAACTTCCGTGCTTGGGAAATGGAAGGCAAGCTCATCTACCCGGGCGATAAGATTACCGTCACAAAGAACATCACGTTGAGGGCAGTCTACACCATTAAGCCCCAAACCGTGACGATTACGTATCATTATAATTTCACAGATAAAGATGGCAACTACAATAACGCTACCTTTAAGGATGGTAATCACCCGAAGAATACGACCGCAACCGTAAGATCGCGTGACTATGTCGGCTTCACCGCTCCCACAGGCTACAAGTTCCTCGGCTGGGCAACCACGCCGGACAGCAATACGGTTACATACAAAGTAGGCGCTACGGTCTTTGTCGACGCTAACGGCGATAACGATCTCTATGCGGTTTGGCAGGTGAAGACGTACACGGTAACGTGGGTAGATGAAGACGGAACGACGCTCATCGACCAGAAGGATTACGAATACGGAGCAATGCCGAAGTTCGAAGGTGTTGAACCGACGAAGGCGGCAGATGCACAGTATACGTACACGTTCAAGGGCTGGGATAAGGACTACACGGAAGTTAAGGGCAACCAGACTTACGTGGCAGTGTATGAGAAGACCACGAACAAGTACACAGTAAAGTGGGTAGATGAAGACGGAACGACGCTCATCGACCAGAAGGACTACGAGTACGGAGCAATACCGAAGTTCGAAGGTGTTGAACCGACGAAGGCGGCAGATGCACAGTATACGTACACGTTCAAGGGCTGGGATAAGGACTACACGGAAGTTAAGGGCAACCAGACTTACGTGGCAGTGTATGAGAAGACCACGAACAAGTACACAGTAAAGTGGGTAGATGAAGACGGAACGACGCTCATCGACCAGAAGGACTACGAGTACGGAGCAATACCGAAGTTCGAAGGTGTTGAACCGACGAAGGCGGCAGATGCACAGTATACGTACACGTTCAAGGGCTGGGATAAGGACTACACGGAAGTTAAGGGCAACCAGACTTACGTAGCAGTGTATGAGAAGACCACGAACAAGTACAATGTAACGTACGACCTCAACGGCGGCGAGTGGACTGAAGCGACCAACGAGTTCAAGTACGAGTACAAAGCAACAGTAGAGGTTATAAAGACGGTCCCGACCAGAGAGGGCTATAAGTTCTCGGGTTGGAGAAGCGAAGAGGTTACGATCGAGAACGATGCGTTCACGATGCCGGCTAAGGACGTTGTGCTGAAGGCTGTTTGGGAAGCAAATCCCACGCCGACCCCGATTCCGTCGGAAGAGCCGACACCTACACCGGCTCCGTCGGAAGAACCTACACCTACACCCGCTCCGACAGAAGAGCCTACACCTACGCCGGCTCCGACAGAAGAGCCTACACCTACTCCGGCTCCGACAGAAGAGCCTACACCCACTCCGGCTCCGACAGAAGAGCCTACACCTACACCGGCTCCGACAGAAGAGTCTACACCTACTCCGGTTCCGACAGAAGAGTCTACACCTACTCCGGCTCCAAATCCGAACCCGAATCCGAACCCGGCAACACCTACTCCGACGCCGGTAGCTCCGGTCGTTCCGGCTACGGTTGCAACACCCACCCCGAAACCGACTGCCACACCTTCCACAACGCCGAGCGATAACGGCGGAAAAGGCGATGGCAATAATGACGGCGAAATAGGCGAAACGATCAACGATAACGAAACACCGCTTGCAAACGGTGAAGATATCGCAGATAACGCAACGCCGCTCGCAGGTCTCGGCACGGGCGCTTGGGCACTCATCAACCTGATCCTCACCATCGTGACGACCCTCCTTTCCATCCTCCTTCTCATCGGCTATATCGGCAAGAAAAAGAAGGCGTTGGAAGACGAAGACGGCAACGTGGTTCTCGATGAGAACGGCAAAGAGGTTATGGAGTACGAAAAGAACAAGAAGGGCCTTTGGAGACTCATCAGCATCATCCCGGCTCTGATTGCCATCATCGTCTTCATCTTCACCGAAGACATGACCCTGCCGATGATCTTCGTCGACAAGTGGACAATCCTCCATGTTGTAATCGCGCTGGTACAGGTCGTTGTTATGGTCCTCTGCAAAAAGAGGAAGGACGAAAACGACGAAGACGAGAACGCAGCAAACGCGTGATGGAACAAAAGCATAAGGCGTAAGCCAAAGTAAGACGGGATGTCCCCCAAAAAGGGACATCCCGTTTCTTATGCGCGTTGTGTTTTCCACAGAGTTTTTCTGTATTGTGGAAGGATCAGCTGCACGCGCATAGACCGCACGGCAGGCTTTGCGCAAAAGAATACCGCACAAGGTGAGTTTACCCTGTGCGGTATCTCTTTTTATAGCGGTTTAGTTTTCAAATTTCGCATCTGCAAGGTACAGATAACCGACGGCACGCAGCGAGGCGAACTCGCCCTTCACTTCAATGCGAACGGTGGAAGCGTCGGAAATGCTCAGGCTCAGTGCGCTTGCGGGGCTGTTCACCGTGAGCGAGGAAACTTCATACTGCAAATTGCCGTCCACATAAATGCGAACCGTGCCGATAAAATCATCGGAGGTATCGCCCTCCACGACCCATGTTCCCGTCAGGCGCTTATATTGTCCGTTCGGGGCGTATTCGGTGTAGACGGTTTTTGCGATGACAGGGTACAGCGAGAAGTTAAGGCCGTTGCTGTACGCATTGCCGTTTGCGTCATAGGCTGTCCAGTTCTGGCTGCAATCTTCGCCGCCGCTTGGAGAAAGATCTGTCAGCGAAACGGGGTAAAGCGCCCTGTATTCTTCGATTTTTGCCGCAATGTCGTTGTCGCCGGAGAGGATGTCATCGGCGTTTTGCAGCGTTTCCACCGCGTCATAATAGCGGCTTTCACCGGCCTGCTTTGCGGCAGCATCGAGAACTTTTTGCTTATACTGGTTTTTGTAGGTGGCAATCTGCGCGTCGATGCGCTTGTCGTTGCGTGTGGCGTCCTGCAGCACGTTAACAGCGCCGGGCAGGTCGCCGTCATCCGCGAGCGTTTTGGCGGTGCTGAGCAGCGTTTCCACGTAGTTGTTGAGCTCTGCGTCCTTAATCTCTTCCAGCTTAGCCTGGATGTCTTTATCATCGCCGAGGATATCGGCGCTGTTCATCAAAATGGCTTCGGCACCGAGGAAATCTTTCTCGTCCGCGCGGCTCTGCGCATCGCTTAACACTTTTTCTTTGTACGCGGTGCGGATGTTTTGAATTTGCGTCTGCGCGTCGTCGTGGTTCACATCGGCGTGAATGACCTTCTGATATTCCGTAATGGCGCGGCCGTCTTCGCCCTGTGCCTGCAGGCTTTTGCCGTTTTTGTAGGCCTCTTTGGAGTCTTTCAGCGATTGAATGCCGTCGAGCTGATCGTCGAGACCGATGTTCGGGAACAGCTTTTGCAGGCGGTCGAGCAGCTCATAGGAGCTGTCGTAGTTCGCTTCGTTTTTATTGTATCGGTCGATGACCGTCTGGGCATATTCCTGCATTTGGTCGGAGACCGAAGCGAGTTCGTCCTTTGAAAGCGTGGGAAGTACCTGCGCCGCAGCGGAATAATCGTAAGCGTCAAGCGCGCGGGTGAGCTTTTGCATGGGTGCATTGTACCACCAGAAAATGCCGCCGATTGTAGCGCCGATGGCGATAAGAATGGGCAGCACGATGAAAAGCCATTTAAAAGAACGCTTTTTCTTCGGCTTTTCGTCGTATTCTTCATAGGCGTAGCCGTCGTTATACGTATATTCTATGGGTTGCACGCGCGGCTCCGGCCCTGAAATTTCCTCCGGGGTGGGGGAAACGGTGAATGTGCCCTCGTGCTCCATGCCTTCGGGTTTGTCGCCGAGCGCATCGCCGGAGGAAATATCCTCCGTGAAGTCCATCGGGGAATGGTTGTAAATATCTTCGCTGTCCGGACTGTTTGAAGGGGTATCTTCAGCTTCGGGTGTCGGTTCCGCTTCGGAGAGGCTCTCTGTCGAATTTGAGGAGATGTCTTCCACGGCAGGCTCCGTGGGCGTTTCCGATGCGGGGGCAGATTCCGACTCCGGTTCGCTTACGGGTTGTGCAGTGGCTTCCGGCGGGCGCAAAACGGGGTTGCCGCAGAGTGTGCATTTTTTCGCGCCCTCCGGCAAGGTGGCGCCGCAGTATATACAAAACATAAGTGACCTCCTAATGTTTGTGGTCCCGCAGGGAAAATTTGCGGTGTTTTCCATAGCATACAATATTCCGGGAAATCTGTCAAATGTTTAGAAAAAATGTGGGAGATAAAGCAAAGAGAGGGAACGAAGCGTTCCCTCTCTTATCCCCAAAAGTGCCGCTAATCGGCTATTTTAGTCTCCCAAATATGTTTCTGTTCCGGCGAAACGGTCTTCAGCGCGGCGAGCGAATACGGTATCCCCAGCGCGTCCCATTTCGTTTTGCCGATGTCATGGTATGCCATGATCTCGGCCTTTTCAATACAGGTATATTGATGCTTGAGCGCACAAATCGCCTCACAAAGTGCGCGTCCGTGTCGTTCACGCCCGGAATGACCGGACAGCGCAACCACACATGCGCATGCGCGTCCTCAAGGGCTGCCAGGGACTCGAGGATCGGCGCAAGCGGCGCGCTTGCCCATTTTTTGAGGGCATCGGGGTCGCTGTGCTTAAAATCGAACAGAAAAAGATCGGTGAGCGGTATCAGTTCTTTTAAATGTGCGGCAGAGATCAAACCGTTTGTCTCCAGCGCGGTGTGGTACCCTTTTTCGCGGCAGGCTGTAAGCAGCTTTTTCAGGAGTTCAAAGTGCAAAGAAGCCTCGCCGCCCGAAAAGGTGACGCCGCCTTTTGACGAGCGGTAATATTTTGCGTCCTTGTCGATCTGCTTCATCACGGCTTCCACCGTCATTTCGCGCCCGGAAAGCTCCAGGACATCGTTCGGACATACTTCGGCACATTTGCCGCACGCCGCGCATTTTGCACGGTCAAAAACATGTGTGCCGTCTGCTTTTATTTCATGCGCTCCGTTCGGACATACCGCAGTGCATGCCCCGCAGGGCGTGCATTTTTCGTGGCGAAACAAGAGCTCGGCATCGGTTGAAAAGCTTTCCGGATTGTGGCACCACGCACAGTGCATGTTGCACCCTTTGAAAAACACGGTGGTGCGAATGCCCGGCCCGTCATACACGCAAAAACGTTGAATATCAAAAATAAGATCCCGCATATCGGCCTCCGCTTACGCGCCGTAGGTCGTACGCTCAATAATCTCGCGCTGCACAATAGGATTCAGTGTGACGAATCTCGCGGAGAAGCCGCCGATACGCACGAGGAGGTTCTGGTAGTTTTCCGGGTGCACCATGGCGTTTTCAAGGTCATCCTTGCCGATGACGCACAGGTTCGTCTGCACGCCGTCGTTGTCGTAAAACGCCTTCAAGACGGCTTCTACTTTATCCATAGAGCCCTTGAAGAGCTCCTTTGTGAAGCGCACATTGTTGATAACGCCCACGTGCTTTGTATTGTCAAACTTCGACATGGAGTTGAGCAGCGCCGTAATGCCGCACTTATCTGCGCCGATGGAAGCGCCGTTGGCGTTTGCCATGGGGCTGCCGGCCTTTCTGCCGCAGGCAGACGCCGCACAGAAGTTACCCCATTCTGCGCTCATGGAGTTGTTGACGCTGACAATATTGTAGTGGTCAAGCCCCGCAGCTTTACCTGCCGCCATGGTAAGGTCGGCAATATCGGTGAAAAGGCGCGTTGCGATGTCGTCAGCCGTGTCGTCGTCGTTGCCGTATTTCGGTGCGGAAAGGCACATGCGGCGAATATCGTCGTGCCCCTCAAAATCGTGATCCAGCACATCGATGAGCTCCGGCAAAGTGAGCTTCTTCTCGTCGTAAACGAGCGTTTTGATGGCCGTCAGGCTGTCTGCACAGCTGATGATGCCGAACATTTCGCTGGAAGCATTCAGGTAACGCACGCCGCCTTCAAACGTCGCCTTGCCGCGCGCGATGCAGTCGTTCAAAAGCAGGCTGAGGTGCAAATACGGCGCGTTTTCGCCTGCAATTTTATAGTTGAGGTATTTGTGTACAGCAAAGCGGTCAATGGTCGGCTTGAGCTGTGCAAGCACGGCGTCATACAGCTTTTCAAAGGTATCAAACTGCGCCGGGTCGCCGGTCTTTTCGCCGCAGGAAACGTTCTGGTAGAAATCAAGGCCGTTGTGCAGCGCAATTTCCAGCGCTTTCAGCACGTTGATGCCGTTGTTCGGTGTGCCTACGCTGTAACCGACCATGACGTATTCGCCGCAGCCGAACGGCACATATTGCTCGGCTTCCTCATGCGAAACGCCAAAGACCTTTTCCACAGCCGGTACATTCGTCTCATCGGAGTAAATAATCGGGAACGTAGTGCCCTCCGCATTCACTTCCATCGCCTTGCGGAAAACGGTCTCGTCCATGTCGCTGTAATAGCGCAGGGTGAGCTGCGGCACAGTCTCGCGGAAGCGGCGGGAAGCTTCCATGATGACGATGGCGAGGCGGTCGGCTTCCTTCTGGTGCTTTCTGCCCACGCCGCCGATGATTACGCGGCAGTCATGGATCTTGTTAATCTCTTTAAAGTGCTTATAGAGATACAGCACGGTCTGCACGGCTTCTTCTTCCGTGATGCGCCCCGCGTCGATATCCGCGGCGTAGAGCGGCCCAAGGTAATCGTCCATGCGGCTGTAATTCATAATGTCGCTGCTGACAGCGTAGATCCACATCAGCTGCACGCCCTCAAGGAACGTCTTCGGTGTGCTGTGCTGAATGTTTAAAAGTGCTTCGGCAAGCTTTGTAAAGCGCGTTTTGGCTTCTTCGGTCTCTGCTTTTTCGGCAAGCTCCAATGCCTGTTCGCGGTAACGCTCGCATGCGCCGCGCAAGCTTTCAATCCACAGCTTTAAAGCCGTGTAGAACGAAGACGCGCCGTTCACTTCCGCCGCACGGTCGATCTCCTGATCGAGCCCGTCAAAGCCGAGACGGATGAGCTTTTCAAAATCGAGGTTTGTACCTGCCACGCGGCAGTCGCAGTTGCCCACGCCCGCACCGGGAAAAGCTTTCGGCGGCACATAGCCGTAGCGCTTCGAAAATTCCAATTCAACCTTGCGCGCGGTGTTTTCCTCGTGCCAATAGGCCTGCACAGCCTGCAAAGCGTAGTCCTCCGCAGCGGTGATCTCACCGTTTTGCTTACAAGCCATGTATGCGTTCAAAAATTCATGCTCGTTAAAGTAATACGTGTAAATGCCGCCGACCTGCGAGGAAAAGCCCACAAAGTCGTGCTCATAGCGGCCCGCGATGCCGTCGTTTTCATCCATCGGCACTAAGATATGACGGAGCTGAAAATCCATGCAGGCGGCTTCACGCAGGTAAATGTCGTTTGCGTTCTCTTTGTAAATGCGCGTGAATTCCAGCGCATTGCGCAGTTTTTGAACATCGGTCTTGAACATACCGTTATCCTCCCCAGTTTATATTTAAAATTTCTTGATTCCGCTTTTTTGACGCGTTATAATAGCAGAAGAAAGGGGTGCCGAAATGAGCGACGTTGAGCTTCTGCATTTTTCCGAAGAAAATCTGCACACCGGTGAGGGTGCGCGCGTTCTGCACCAGTGCGGTGTGCCGGCGACGTATAAAATTCACACGCATGATTTTTACGAGCTGTTTCTCGTCTCGCACGGCGGGGCCATCCACGCCGTGAATGGACGCTCGCAGCTGCTTTCCGAGGGCTCGTTTGTTTTGATGCGCCCGAGGGACGTGCACCGCTATGATTTTTTCAACAACGCGGATTTCGAGCTGCTCGATATCGGTATTCCGTGCACGGTGTTTGAGCGCTTGTGCGATTATTTGCAGCTTGACCTCGCCATATTCGATACGCCGGAGCTGCCGTTACATTGTGTGCTTTCCGGCCACACCTTAACGGATGTGCAGGAAAAGCTTTTGAACACGAACCGCTTTGCCGATAACGAAACGGCGTGCCGCTACATTTTAAGCCTGTTTCCGTATTTGGTGCAGCTGTTTCTTACGGCACCCGCGCCGGAAGCGATTTTGCCTGCGTGGTTTTCGGAGCTGCTTGAAAAAATGGAGCGGCGCGAAAATTACACCACAGGTCTTCCGTGTCTTTTGGCGCTTGCAAATATGTCGCAGGAGCACCTTACGCGGTCGTTTCGCCGCTACATCGGCATGACGCCGACGGAGTACATCAACGGCAAGCGATTGTCTTTGGCGGCGCAGCTGCTTTTGCAGGGGGACATGCCCGTCATTGAAATCTGCGGTGCATGCGGCTTTAACAGCTTAAGCCGGTTTTACCGCTTATTTACGGAGCGCTACGGCTGTGCACCGAAGGCGTTCCGCACGCAGTTTGCGCATGCGCAGTCCGGGCAAGGTTCGCCTATATCTCTATCATAATCGTTTTGCCGTTTGATTTCCTCAAACGCATTGACTAAAACTTCCACTATATTGATATTCAAAAAATACCGCACAAAGTGCAAAACGCAGCTTTGTGCGGTATGGCAGAAAATAAAAAATGCAGCTCTCTCGAATAGAGAAAGCTGCATTTTTGTGCGTTAACCCACCGGCTGTTCCTCATCCGTAAACTGGCTGCGGTACAGCTCGGCGTAGAAGCCGTTTTTCGCAAGCAGAGATTCATGGTTGCCCTGCTCTACGATGTTGCCGTCGCGCATGACGAGGATAACATCAGATTCCTTGATGGTCGATAAGCGGTGTGCGACGACGAACGAGGTGCGTCCGCGCATCAGCTTGGCAAACGCGCGCTGAATGCGCAGCTCGGTACGTGTATCGATGGAAGACGTCGCTTCGTCCAGAATCAGCATAGGAGGCAGCGTCAGCATGATGCGCGAGATGCACAAAAGCTGTTTCTGTCCGGCGGAAAGGCTGCCGCCGTCTTCGCCAATCTGCGTATAGTAGCCGTTTGGCAGCTGCTCAATAAAACTATGTGCGTGCGCGGCCTTTGCGGCGGCGATAACGTCTTCTTCGGAAGCGTCCGGGCGGCCCATGCGGATGTTATCGAGCACAGTGCCGGTTTTCAGCCATGTTTCCTGCAGGACCATGCCGAAGTTACGGCGCAGTGCGCGGCGCGGGATAGTCTGCGTATTCGTGCCGTCCACGCTGATGCTGCCGCTGTCCGGGTCGTAGAAGCGCATGAGAAGATTGATCATCGTCGTTTTGCCGCAGCCCGTCGGGCCTACAATGGCGACGCGGCAGCCTGCTGGTACATCCAAGCTGAAATTGCGGATGAGCGGGCGGTCTTTTGTATAGGAGAAGCAAACGTTATCGAACGTGACCTGTCCCTTTGCGGTCTCGCTGTGCTCCGGCAGCAGTTCGGGGTCGGCAGACATTTCTTCGCTGTCGAGGAATTCAAGCAGGCGGTCTGCGCAGGCGAGCGCGTTCTGAAGCTCGGTGATAACGCCGGAAATCTCATTAAACGGCTTCGTGTACTGGTTTGCGTAGCTCAAAAAGCAGGAGAGCATACCAATGGTGAAGCCCTGTCCGGTCACGGCCAGAAAAGCGCCGATGAGCGCGACCGCCGCGTACACAACGGAGTTTACAAAGCGCGTGGCGGGGTTTGTGATGGAGGAGAAGAATGTCGCCTTTAATGTGTGGCGGCGCAGCTCTTCGTTGATGGTGTCGAATTTCTCCATGTTCTCGTCTTCGTGTCCGTATGCGCGCACGACCTTCTGGTTCGTGATCATCTCATTGATGAATGCCGTCTGGCGGCCGCGAGTTTCGGACTGTAAGCGGAACATGGCGAACGTTTTCTTTGCGATGAAGCGCGCCACCAAAATGGAAAGCGGCGTGACAAGTACCACGACAAGCGTTGTCCAAACGTTGACGGAAAGCATGAAGCCGATGGTGCCGATGATCGTCACAACGCCGGTAAACAGCTGTGAGAAGCCCATCAAAAGGCCGTCTGCAAACTGATCAACATCGGCAATGATGCGGGAAACGATGTCGCCGGTTTCGTGTGCGTCGAGGTAAGAAAACGGCAGACGGTGAATTTTTTTAAAGGCTGCCTCGCGCATATCGCGGATGGTGTTGTACGTGACCTTGTTGCCGCAGACATTCATCAGCCACTGGGCGAGCGCCGCGCAGCCGATGAGCACCGCGCAGGTGAAGAGCTTAGGCAGGATAACGGCAAAGTTGACCTGTTCCTTGCCGATGATGGCGTCGATGGCCTCGCCGACGAGCACCGGGATGTACAGCGAGCACAGCACGCTGACTACGGCAAGTGCAAGCAACAAAATGATGGTCGGCAGATACGGACGGATTTGCAAAAGAACACGTTTAATGGTACTGTTTTTGTTATTTATCTTGCTCATTTCGCAGCTGCCTCCTTTCCGCCAAACTGAGAGTCATAGATCTCGCGGTACACGGAGCAGTTCTCAAGGAGCGCATCGTGTGTGCCGCATCCGACAAGCGCGCCGTTGTCTAAGACGAGAATCTTATCCGCGTGCCGCAGCGAAGATGTGCGCTGCGAGACGATGAACACCGTCGGCTTATTCGGCAGTGCGGAAAGCGCGCCGCGCAGTGCCTTTTCGGTCACATAGTCGAGCGCGGAAGCGGAGTCGTCCAGAATGAGGATCTCGGGATTACCCACAAGTGCGCGGGCAATGGAAAGGCGCTGGCGCTGTCCGCCCGAAAGGTTGCGGCCTTCGGCGGTAATCTTCATATCGAGCCCGCCCTTACTCTGTACGAAGTCTGCGGCCTGCGCAGCCTTTACGGCTGCCTGCATCTCTTCGTCGTTGGCATTTTTATTGCCCCAAAGCAGGTTTTCGCGCAGCGTGCCGCGAAACAAGACCGCGCGCTGCAATACGACGTGCACCTTTTCGCGCAGTTCTTCAAGCGAATAGGAATTCACGTTGCGGCCGTCCACGCGGATGGTGCCGGAGGACGCATCGTAGAAGCGGGGAATAAGCCCCACAAGCGTCGTTTTGCCGCTGCCTGTGCCGCCGATAACGCCGATGATCTCGCCCGGCTCGGCGGTGAAGCTGATGTTTTCGAGCGCGTCCTTCGCGCCTTCGTTATAGTGCATGGAAACGCGGTCGAACTCGACGGCGTGGGTATTGTAGATTTTCTTGTCGTCGGAATAAACGGTGTTTGTGTCGAGCTCGAGCACGTCGCGGATACGTGCGGCGCTTGCAAAGGACTTTGTTACGGTGATGATGAGGTTTGCAAGTTTGATGAGCTCAACTAAAATCTGGCTCATGTAGTTATACAGCGCCACGACCTGACCCTGCGTCAAAATGCCGGTGTTGACTTGAACAGCGCCGTAATGGATGAGCAGAATGATGCCGACGTTAATCAGGATAAACGTAACCGGGTTCAAAAGTGCGGAGATACGGCCCGTGGATTTCTGGAGCTTAGAGAGCAGCGAATTTTGGCCGATAAATTTTTCTGTTTCGGTGTCTTCACCGCAGAACGCGCGTATGACACGTGCGCCGTTCAGATTTTCACGCGTGGTGTTCAAAACGGAATCCAGCTGGTTTTGAATAGCCTTGTAGCGCTTGATGGTCAGCAGCATGATGCCGAATACCACAACGGAGAGCAGAGCGACCACAATGAGGAACAGCAGCGCGCTGCCGGGATCAATGGTGAACGCCATAACGCATGCGCCGAACACAATGAACGGCGAGCGCATAAACAGGCGCAGTACAAGGTTCACACCGTTCTGCACCTGATTTACGTCATTTGTGATGCGTGTCAGCAGCGTGGAAGTGCCCACACGGTCCAAAAGAGAGAAGGAGAGTCCGTTGATTTTTTGGAACAAGCTGTGACGCAGCCCGGTGGCAAAGCCCACGGCAGCCTTTGCGGCAAAATACTGCGCCGTGATGGCACTGACCATGCCGACCACACCGAACCCAACCAGAAGCAGACAGCGGGAGATGATGAAGCCGGTGTCACCGGTCTGAATGCCCACGTCGATGATCTGCGCGATTACGAGTGGGACAATCAGCTCAAAGGTGGCTTCGAGCAGCTTGAAAAGAGGCGCTAAAAACGACTCTTTCTTGTAGTCTTTCATGTAAACGAGGAGCTTTCGCATGGCGTTCGTCCTTTCCGAACAGTTTAAACGGCATAGTTTTCCATACAATTCCGTTTTTGTCAGTAATTTTCATTATACCGCCTATTATAGTGTAAGTCAAATCGAAACATACCCTGCTACGGAGCGCAGCAGGGTATGTTCTATAGAATTATTTATTCACAGGAAAGCTCTACCGGGTCTGTAAAGTGTTCGTTGTTGTAGATGTCGCGCAGGGTGTATTGGATCACCGTGCGGTATTCGCCGATTTCCTCATAGTTGACGACGGGTTCACTTGTGTATGTTACCGGGTCGCCGAGCGTGTAGTCCCGGTCGTAGTTGAAATCGTAATCATAATACGAACAGGTGTACTGAATCTGATCCGTCTCCGTAAAGCTGTGCAGACCCTTTGCCGCTACCGTAGGCTCTTCGGTCTTTAAGCGGTAGCCCGCAACAAAGCCGCTGTCATGGTCGCTGTCCCAGCGCAGAACGATCTCAATATCGGTGCTGCCGTTCAGTTCGGCCGGCACATAACCCGTTGTGTACCAATAATCGTCCGTCTGTTCCTCGGTTTCGGCGTAGAACGGCACAATCACGCCGTCGATCGAGATCCATGTATAGTCAAAATCGACTTTCAGGTCGCCGTCGTCGTCAAACTCGTACACGTTGTCATTGCCAAGGTCAATGTATCCCTCGCCGTCGTCGAGGTAAACGGTCATATCAATGTACGTGATGAGGTTCCATGCTTCATCGGAAAGAGAGAGTGCATAATAGTCGCCCTTGTCGATGAGTTCAAAATCGTTGCCGTTTATTGTGGTGACGTTTTCGCCGCCAACCTCGGAGGAATCGAACCAATCGTAGTAGGAGTAAAAATCGATATCACTCTGCGAAAGCGACTGCCCGGAGAGCATCGTGTTCATGAATTTATCGTAGAATTCAAAATACGATTCCGGGAAGCCGACGCAGGTCATTTCAAAGCGTGTATCACCGTAATAATCCGGCCACAGGCACGGAAAATAGACTGCAATGCCCGCGGCGGACTTTTCATAGGTGACGTTATACACTACCATATTCTGAACGGCGGCCTGCACATCGTCCTCGGTGCCGAGGGAAAGGCTCTGCTTTGTCAGCGTGGCGAGGTCGGAAAGATCGACCTGGTCGTATTCGTTGTCGCCGAATTCCCGCACGTTGTTGCGCACCTGCGAAAACGCACCGTAGCTGCCGCTTTGCAGTGCGGTGTAGGCGCTTCCCCAGTAGCTTTCCAACGCGGCGTATAATTCCGGCACATAGCGCAGGTCTAAAACGGAAAGCGTCGGCATGTCGGCAAAAATATAGGCCTCAAGGAAATCGTCCGCCAGCTTTTTGCCGAGCTCCGCCGTGGGTACGGCGGGGTCTTCCGCCAGCATCGTAAGCCAGTTTTTGTACGCCCAGCCCTCGCCGGGTTCGGATTCTTCGGAGGCGATGAGGTAATCCGCATACGGATCCAAGGCGTAGGCCACCTCTGCCGTCGCCATCAGGCAGGCGTCAAAGCCGATGAAATCAAACTGCACGCCGCCGTTATACAGTGCTGTGGAGAGCGACGAGAGCGTCAAAGAGGTGTCTTCGTACAGCTCGTCGTAGCCGAAGCCTGTCATGGTGCCGCCGCCGTGATCCCACAAAATGAGCTCGTAGCGGTCTGCGGGGTAGCTTTCGGCGGAGAAGCGAATGAAATCGGAGAGCGTGTCGGCGTCCGTCATATTCATGCTGCCAAGGCTTTGGAGCAGCGTCATATCGCCGTTTTCGATCACAAAGCGCTCACTTTCATCGTCTGTGCAGACATCGTTCCACCAGGTTTCGGTGCCGCCGGTCTGGAGTACAAGGTGAACGTTTTCGGAAAGCGCGGCATCTGCCATTTCCAAAAGGTCGTCGGTCGCGGAGCCGTCCTCACTCTCTAAGTCGGAGCCGATCATGTACACCATTACCGTGACACTTTCAGCGTTTGCAACATCCGTGTAAAACGCACGCAGGTCGCCGTCTTCGGTCGGCACAGGGGTGGAGATGACGCCGGAGGACGCGGAGCTTTCCGAAATCACGGAGGACGAAGCTTCGCTGTTTTCACGAGCTTTACCGGCTAAGACCAAAACCGTGCTGCATCCTGTGCAGTTTAAAATCAAGCCGAAGCTGAGCAAAAGGGGCAAAACGCGGGATAAAAACCGTTTCATACAAAACTCCTTTTATGGCTGTGGACGGAAAACGACCGTACCGGTTGCGTCGTCCATGCTTTCCACAATGGCGAGCGATTCGAGCGGGTAGCCCATCTCACGAATTTTCGCGCCGCCGGGCTGGAACCCCTTTTCAATCGCGATACCGATGCCTTCCACCGTGCCGCCCGCCTGATCTACAATAGAGATGAGCCCCTGCAGCGCGCAGCCGTTTGCAAGAAAATCATCGATGATAAGAATGTGATCCTCGGGGCCGAGAAATTTTTTCGAAACGATCACGCGATTCACACGCTTATGCGTGAAGGATTCCACTTCGGAAACGTATACGTCGCCATCAATATTCACACTCTGGCTCTTTTTCGCGAAGACGACCGGCACGTCAAAGCATTCCGCCGCCACACATGAAATACCGATGCCGGAGGCTTCAATCGTCAGAATTTTGTTGATGGACTTATCTGCAAAACGTCGCTTGAACTCTTCGCCCATTTGGCAAAACAGGCGTACATCCATTTGGTGGTTTAAAAAGCTGTCTACTTTCAATATATTGCCGGCTTTTACAACGCCGTCCTTTACGATACGTTCTTCCAGAAAATTCATACTGTTTTGTCCCCCGAGGTTCTTGTTGGTTCTATTGTACCGAAGCGGAAAGGGAATGTCAATTCCGAATGCGCATAGGAAAGCGCGTCTGCCCCGCGAAGCTGCTTTCCAAAGAGAAATCAAGAAGCCCTCCCGTGTCGGTCATGGATATGCTTCCTATATAGGGTACATATCCATCACTTCGGGAGGGTGTTTTTGCTTTTATTCAGAAATTCTTATTGTTTTCCGGCGGCGTCCAGGTGAAATCCTCGGCGGAAAGAAGCGTTTTGCCGCAGTGAAAGCGGTCAAGCTCCGCGGTGCACAGCCGCACGGCGTCTTCAATGTACGTGTCCGCCATGGCAGCCGTGAAAAAGTAGGGGGCATCCGCCGGCGCGGGCACAAAGTTTTGATGAATCGAACGCAGAAGACCTTCGGCGTCAAACGGCTCAAAAGCGAAAATCGGTTCCTGCGTGAAATTTTCTGGGACGGCAAGGTCATCCCGAATATTATATTTTTGAATGAAATGACGGTTTAAAAGCGTGTAATCGTGGTGCATGCGCGCGGTGCTTTCCGGCGTGTAGGGATTCCAGCCGAAGGTATCGTACAGCGTTTTGCGGTACAAAGCATCCTCGATAAGGTGCAGATAGTAGCCGAGATAAAGGTCATCTTTTTGCATACGCTCGCCGAACTGCGCGCGGTACGATTCAAGATCATAAAGCCGAATGCCGAGCTTTTCATTGTAAATGCGAAAATGTGTTTTCCGCTTGTTTACGGAAGCGTCCGGCAGTACCGCGCCAAAGCGCAGCCGCGCACCGTCGTGCATAGGAAACAGTTGCAAAATTTTATCCGTGATTGCGTAGTGCATGAGACTGGAAGCCATATTTTTTTACCTTTCTTCCGTAATTTTCGGGAGCGGCA
Source organism: Hominenteromicrobium sp. (assembly GCF_046974225.1). NCBI lineage: Bacteria > Bacillati > Bacillota > Clostridia > Eubacteriales > Oscillospiraceae > Hominenteromicrobium > Hominenteromicrobium sp. The sequence continues at coordinate 249,838 of NZ_JBKWAE010000002.1, forward strand.
TTTGAAAATATCCGCAGGCGGGAATATCCTTTTCGGTAACGGGGCGAATCATGGGAAAGCCTTCTTTTGTTTTAATTCATCTTATCCAACCGTACGACGCATTCTACATGGTCGGTGTGGGGGAACATGTCTACGGGCTGAATTTTTTCGGCGCGATAGCCGCGCTTTGTAAGAAAATTAAGGTCGCGCGCGAGCGTTTCAGGGTTACAAGAGACGTATACGATGCGTCTCGGTGCAAGTGTGAGCGCGCAGGAGAGAAACGCGGTGTCGCTGCCGGTGCGCGGCGGATCCATGAAAAGTACGTCGCAGTGTTCACCGGCGTTTGCCATATCTACCATGAAGTTGCCTGCATCGGCACAGACGAAGCGGATATTTTTCACACGGTTTAATTTTGCGTTTTCACGGGCATCGCGCACGGCGTCGCGGTTCACTTCTACGCCGAGGACCTGTCCGGCTTTTTTGGCGGCGACCATGCCGATGGTGCCGATGCCGCAGTACGCGTCAATGACGGTTTCTTTGCCCGTGAGCTCCGCAAATTCCATCGCTTTGCCGTACAGCACCTCGGTCTGCACGGGGTTGATCTGGTAGAATGATTTTGCCGAAATGCGGAAGCGCAGCCCGCAGAGAATATCCGTGATATAGCCGGGGCCGTAGAGTGTTTTCTCGTTCTGCCCGAGCAGCATGGAGGTGTAGCGGTCGTTGACATTTTGAATGATCGTGGTAATCTCCGGGTGAAGCTTTAACAGCGCACGGGTGAAATTGTTGCGCGCGGGGAAGATCGGCGTACCGGTGACGAGCACAACCATGACTTCGCCGGTCTGAAAGCCGCGCTTGACGAGCACATGGCGCAGAAAGCCGCGCCCGGTGACTTCGTTATACGTTGTCATTTTGAAATTGCGCAGCAGGCGGCGGATATCGACGATGATGCGGTCGGCAATTTCGTCTTCCGTCATGCAGCTGTCCACGGCGACGATGTTGTGCGTGCTGCTCTGGTAAATGCCGGAGATGATGCGTCCGGCACGCGTGGTACCGAATGCGGCCTGTACCTTATTGCGGTAGTGGTAGGGGTTCTCCATGCCGATGATGGGCTCTACGCGGCAGAATTTGCCGAGCAGACGGATGCACGTGCGCTCCTTGTGCGCGAGCTGTTCCTTATAATCGAGGTTCTGCAGTTGGCAGCCGCCGCATTTTTTGCTGTGCGGACAGCGCGTTTTGTTCTGTGTGCTTTCCATTTTTATATGTCCTTCCGTAGTTTAAATCGGTTTTAGCGTTTTATTTTATGAATTTGCCTTGCAAATTCATGGGGAGACCCCCTAATTGTGGTTCCCATCCTACTTTTTGTTAGGCAAAAGGTGTTTCGTCGTCTGCGGACGACGACACAGGGCGCTGCTCTAATGAACCCAAGCGAACGCACACGTTCGCTTTAAGCTTCTTGAAAAAGCTTAAGCAAAACTTTTAACCACCGTTGCCGTTGGCTTATGTTTCTTTTATACTATCATTTTGTTTCTCCAAAATCAAGAAAAGCCTTGTTTTCTGACCGAAAACACAAATTTTAGTTGAAAAGCGAAAAGTTCCGTGCTATACTGAATGTGAAAAAAGGGTGCTGACGTATAAAGTCGGCTGAGAGCGGCGTGAACGCCGAAACCTGTTACCTGATTCGGATAATGCCGACGTAGGAAAATACGCTTATTTTAAGTGCTTTTTATGCCGCGTGCCGAATGGGTGCGCGGTTTTTGTTTTCTCCGCTTTATCCCCTAAATCTCGGTAGAAAACCGGAGGAATGAACTATGAAGAACAACAATACAAAAAAGCTTGCGGCCTGCGCGGTTATGGTTGCACTGGGCGCTGTGCTCAGCATGATCAAGGTGCTTCAGATGCCGTTTGGCGGTTCCATCACGCTGCTTTCCATGCTGCCCTGCGCCATGATTTCCATCATGTACGGCCTCAAGTGGGGCTTTGCGGCTTCCTTTGTGGAATCCGTCGTTCAGCTTGCGTTCGGCATCACGATGGACGGCATCCTCGGCTGGGGCATGACGCCTTCTGCTCTCATCGGCACGATTTTGCTCGATTATATCGTGGCATACACGGTTATCGGCATTGCGGGCATTTTCCGCAAGAAGGGTTATGTAGGCATTTGCTGCGGCACGGCGCTGGCTGTTGCGCTGCGCTTTGTGTGCCACTTCATTTCCGGCGCCATTATCTTTGCAAACTTTGATGAGTTTGTGGCGTTCGGCGCTTCCTGGGTGGGCCACCCGTGGCTTTACTCCTTCTGCTACAACGGCACTTACATGCTGCCGGAGCTCATCTTCACAGTTATCGCGGCGGTTATTCTGTTCCGTCTGCCGCAGATGAAAAAGCTCATCGCGGACGAGGGCGAATAAATCTAAGCAAGCGGAAATTTCGGGCGGTGCTCTGCGGAGTGCCGCTTTTTTCGCATAAAATCCCGCCGCGGTAGTTGTGTATCTTTGAAAAACGTGGTATGATTGATAAATCACAAGCGCAGCATCCAGCTGCACGAAGCCGTGCAGCAGCCAGCGGCGCGAAAGGAGTTTAACAAATGAAGAAAGTTCTGAAGCCCGAAGAAAAGACCATGGAAAAAATCGTGGCGCTCTGCAAAAACAGAGGCTACGTATACCCCGGCTCCGAAATTTACGGCGGCCTGTCCAACTCTTGGGACTACGGCCCGCTGGGCTGCCTTTTCAAGGACAACGTAAAAAACGCGTGGAAACGCAAGTTCGTGCAGGAGAGCCGCTACAACGTGGCGCTGGATTCCGCAATCCTCATGAACCCGGAAGTCTGGGTGGCAACCGGCCACGTGGGCGGCTTCTCCGACCCGCTGATGGACTGCAAGGACTGCAAGACCCGTCACCGTGCCGATAAGCTCATTGAAGACTTCACCGGCGAATCCGCAGACGGCTGGACGAACGAGCAGATGCAGCAGTTCATCGCCGACAACAACATTGCCTGCCCGGAGTGCGGCGGCCACAACTTTACGGATATCCGCCAGTTCAACCTGATGTTCAAGACTTTCCAGGGTGTTACGGAAGACGCAAAGAGCCAGCTGTACCTCCGCCCGGAGACTGCACAGGGCATTTTTGTCAACTTCCCGAGCATTCAGCGCACCACGCGCAAGAAGGTGCCGTTCGGCGTTTGTCAGGTGGGCAAGAGTTTCAGAAATGAGATTACCCCGGGCAACTTCATTTTCCGCATTCGCGAGTTTGAGCAGATGGAGTGCGAATTCTTCTGCAAGCCGGGCACGGACCTCGACTGGTTCTACTACTGGAAGGATTTCTGCAAAAACTGGCTTTTGAACCTCGGTCTGGACGAAGCGAACATCCGCCTGCGCGACCACAGCCAGAAGGAGCTCTCCTTCTACTCCAAGGCGACGACGGATATTGAGTATCTGTTCCCGTTCGGCTGGGGCGAGCTTTGGGGCATTGCAGACCGCACGGACTATGACCTCACCCGCCATCAGGAGCATTCCGGCAAGGACCTCTCCTATTTCGACCCGGAGACGAACACCCGCTATGTGCCGTATGTCGTCGAGCCGTCTCTCGGCGCGGACCGCGTAGCGCTGGCGTTCCTGTGCGACGCTTACGACGAAGAAAACCTCGGCACCGAAGAAAAGCCGGACGTGCGCGTTGTACTGCGTCTGCACCCGGCACTGGCACCGTTTAAGGCAGCGATTTTGCCGCTCTCCAAGAAGCTGAGCGAAAAGGCCGGCGAGGTTTACGATGCGCTCGCAAAGAAGTTTTCCGTTGACTTTGACGATACGGGTTCCATCGGCAAGCGCTATCGCCGCCAGGATGAGATCGGCACGCCGTTCTGCATCACGTATGACTTTGACAGTGAAAATGACGGCTGCGTTACCGTTCGCGACCGTGACAGCATGGAGCAGGAGCGTGTGAAGATCGACGAGCTTGAAGCGTACATTGCAGAGAAGATCGATTTCTAAAGAAATATAAATAGACACAGCACCGCCGTTTCGACTGCATGAACCGTGCAGAGAAGCGGCGGGTTTGTTTATTTTGCCGTTGAAACACCATGCAAAATATGCTAAACTAAATAAAAATGAATTCGAAATCGTGACACATAAAAGTTATCACGAAAGAGGAAATGGATTATGAGAAATACTTTTTCTAAACGTATATTTGCTGTTTTAGCGGCGGTTTTGCTCGGCGCTGCGCTGTGTGCGCCGCTTACCTTTGCGGATGAAGCCGATACGGCTGATACCACAGACAGCACCGAAACGGTGGACACCACGGAAGGCACGACCGACACCGCAGGCGAAGACAGCAGCGGAGCGGAATCGTTCTTTAATGAGCTGAAGGCCGATAACGGCGTCGGCCGCACGCTGTTCATTGCGGGTGCGGTGTGCATCGTGCTCGGTGTCGGCGGAATTGTCAGCATCATTTTGTGGCAGCGTGCAAGCCGTAACCGCGACAGCGGCGAAGCGGACCGCGCCGAGGTGCTGGATGAGATTGAGCAGGAGGAACGACGCAACCGCAGAAGACGCGAAGAAGAGCGCATGCGCCGCGAGCAGATGCAGGCGCGCCGTGAGGTAGAGCCCCGCGTGCCCACGTCCTTTGACCCGGATAGAGATACCGGCGAGCTGCCGGTGATGCCGGTAGCGGCGGAGTACACCGCAGAACGCCCCATCATGCCGGAAACGCCGGTCTCCATGCAGCCACAGAACGTGCGCCGCGCTGCGGTGCAGACCTCAGTGAATCGCGCGCCACGGCAAAGCGCCGCACCGAGAGCTGCAAAGCCCGCCGCACCTGCGCCGAAGCCCGTGCAGCAGCGCCCGGCAAATCCCTCGAAGCCGGCTGCACAGACAGTACAGGCAAAGCCTGCCGCGCCGAAAGCGCCCGAAAAATATGACCTTGAGGACATTTTAAGAGAAGTCCGCGAGATGAACGCGAATAAATAATCGTACATAAAAAGGCCTTTGCATCTCCGTTTTGGACGGTGCAAAGGCCTTTTGTCGTATTAATTTTGCGTCAGGTTCTTTTCTTTCTCGAAAAATGCTTTGCGCAATGTCTCGAAATCCTCGGGTGTGCAGACTTTTTTACAGGTGGAAATGAACGAGCCTGTCACCGTGAAGCACGCTTTCATGACGTCGCACGGGTAGTTTTCACACTGGCCGCAATGCGCGATGTGCTTTTCGTTCACGCACTTTACAAGGCGATAGCGGCACCAGTTTTCTTCCTTGCAGCCGGTACAGGCAATCTCCTCGTTTGTCACTACGTGGTCGCGGTAGCCGATTTTATACCACAGCTCGGCGGTGTGGTGCAGTTCTTCTGCGGTTTTGCTGTACGGCGGCACGTTGTAGCGCGGACATACCGCGCAGTCGTTTCCACACGCCGCAATGATTTTTTCACACATAGAGAACTCCCCAAAAAAACTATGTCTATTGCAGCTTGTCGCGGTAGTAGGCGAGAAGCAGATCGACCATTCTGCCGTAGGAGCGCAGACCGTTTTCCTGCCCGTTGGCTTTTAAATACGCGTCGTTCACGCGGTCGGAGACCTCGGAAACGGGCGTTTCGTACTGCTTCCAGTACGCATTATTTGACCGAATGTCGCGGCGCAGTGCGTCGCTTTTTAAAGCGTCCGCCTGGTTCCACAGGTCGCTGTCCACAGTGAGCAAAGCATTCATCGCGTGGACGGACGCCAAATACACACCGCTGTAACGGAATTCCGGGTCGTCACTTTGCAGGCATGCCAAAAATGCGATGAAATTCGCTTCGTCCTCGCGCATGTAGCCGGAAAGGTGTGAAAGCTCGTGGCACATCGTCACGGGGATCAATACGTCGTTCATGTGGACGTTGACGTTCGCTTCAAACGTGAACGGACAGTAAATGCCGCTGATGTCAAGGTACGACATCACTTCCGAGAACAGCACGGGCTTCGGTTTGCCGTTTGTGTAGAGCGTGGAATACGTATCATGAAGGCTGTTGAATGAGGATTTTGCTTCGTCTGCATCGAGAAAAACATCGTTTGAAAGCTGAAATACGCCGTTTTCATCTTCGGGCAGGTTTTCGCGCAATGTGTTCGCTTCGTTGATTAAATACGCGCACACATCGTAAAGCTCCTCGGCGGAGGACTCCCGCACGGTAAGTCCGCTGACGGCGGCAAAGCTGTACCGGCGGTGGTTCGTGCCGTAGTTCGTTACGCACAAAAACGCGATGCACGTGGCGATGAGAACAGGAACCGACAAAAACCGCACAAAGTACGCAAAACGGCCCTCTTTATGACGAATGAGTTTATAAACGCCGTGAATGAGATACGCTAAAATGAAAAGGACAAGCGCGATCAGACAAAATTCGCCGACAGAAAACGGGAAGACTCCCGTAATGGCGGAAAAGAACTGCGCGTACACGGGGTAGATCGTCACGGCATACCACTCGGCAAAATCTGCGCTCTGCCGTGCGGCGAAGTCCAAAAGGAACGCCGCAGGCAGCAAAAGCAGCAGCCAAAAGCGCTTTAAACGAAACGCTTTAAGATAAGTTTTCATAGTTTGAATTCCTCGGCGCTGTACTGCCCGAGCTTTTGTTCGCTTTTCGGCTCGCGGCGCAGTGGGTCATATTGAAATTTTGCGCAGTGCTCTCCGCCGAGCTGCCCCGCAAGACATTTTTTCTGTACGCCGTCCGCATGAAACGCGCAGTAAGCGCAGTCCGGCTCAATGCGGCTGCCAAACAGAGCGGGTGTTTGTTTTTTCTTTTTGCGTCCGAACACTTTCGTCGCCTCCGATTTTCAGGTTGCTCTTAGAGTTGTTCTCATTGTAGCATTTTCCCGGTGGAATTTCCACCACAAATTTTCGACGGTGTTTTTCCGCTGCGGAGAATACACGTGAGAAGAAAGAACATAGACAGCGCGATGAGCGCCAAGGATGATGCCGCGCTGCCCGCCATGGGCGCGGTGTTGAGGGGCGAGGTTTCCACGGCAACCGAGGTGCTTGCCGGGAGAAAATAGGAAAGCAGCAAATAAAATGCAGCGGAAAGCAGACCGTTTAAAAAGCGTGCGAGAACATATCTCGTTTTCGACAGCGGCAGCCCCGCTTTGTGGAAAAAGGAGAAGATCTGCAAGTGGATGCAAACGCCGGAAAAGCCGAGCCCGAACGCTAAAAAATAAACCGGCAGGTGCCAATATATGCACTGTGTGACTCCGGCGGTGATCTCCAGACCCATCGTCAGCAATGCGCCGGAAAGCGGCACGGTGAGCCCAAAGCGGGAGAGAAAACCGCATAAATACTGAAAAATGCCGGCATCGTGCAAAACGGCCAAAAGCATGGAAAACACAATGACGAACCCGCAAAGGGAAACGGTGGCCTTAATGCCGTCCTGCACAGCGGAGACGATGCCGCCGGGAGCAGATTCTGGCGATTTTAGGCTTTTTTCGGGTTTTTCGGCAAAGCGCGACAGGGTGAGTCCCAGAAGTAACGGCGCAAGTGCGCAGGCAAAAAATAAATTCAGCCCGATGCGCTCGCTTCTTAATAATAAACTGCCCGTATAGGCTGCCGCAAACGCATAGCCCGGCGCGGTACAGAAGCATAACAGCCGCGCCGCCTGTTCCCTTGTGAGCTTTCCGGTCGCGTATAAATTTGCGGTGATCTTCGCGCCGGTAGGGTAGCCTGCGGTGAGCCCCAACAAAACGGCGGGAGCGGCGCAGGCGGGTAGGCGGAACACATGACGCATTACGGGGGAAAGCGGGCGAAACAGCACCTGCGCCGCGCGGCTGTTCGTGCATAGGCACGCGAGTAAAATAAACGGGAACAGCGAGGGAATCAGCGTGCCGAGGCATGTGTGGATGCCGCTGACAACGCCTGCGGCGGCAGCGGTGCGGTGCCTGAGCAGGAGCAAGGCGAGCAGTAAAAGCGCGGCGGTGCGGATATAAAGCGCCGGAAGCTGCAATTTTTGGCGAATGAAAAAAGCGATAAATTCTGTATGCTTCGACACGGCGAACCCTCCTTTTGAAAAAGTATATGCGTGTTTTTCCGCACATACGTATAGAGGAGTAAAAAGAAAGAGGGTGGGTGCATGGGTGAGCTTGCAGATAAGCTGCGCTATGCCATGCAGGACGGCACGATCCGCACGGAGATTCTCGGCACGGCGAAGCTTATTTTAGAGGGTTGTGACGGCGTAATCGAATACGAAACGGAAAAGATCGGCCTGCGCTGCGGGCGGCGCGCCGTGTGGGTTGAGGGGAAAAGCTTACGGCTTTTGTGTCTTGAAGAGGACGGCGCGGTGATCACGGGACATATTGAGGCGGTGAGGTTCGCATGAAGAAAATCACGCATTGGGTGCTCGGCACGGCAACGGCGCGTGTTTCGGGCGATACGGCACGGTTTATAAACATTGCGGTGAAAACGGGTCTGCGCCCCATTCGACTTCAAAAGGATGGGAAAGACGTGCTTTTCACCTTGTATGCGAAGGACTACAAAAAGCTGCATAAGATCAAACAACGCACGCACGCGCGGGTGAAGCTTGCGGAGAAAAGCGGCTTCCCGTTTCGGTTCCGCCGCATGCTGCGCCGACCGGGACTTTTGCTTGGCACGGCGCTCGGCGTGGCGCTGATGCTGTTCCTTTCCGGCTTTTACTGGGAGATGACGATCTCCGGTGAAGATATTCCGTATGCCGAAAGCGAAATTTTAGCGGCAGCAAAGCGCGTTGGCGTGTATATCGGCGCGCCGCGAAGCACCGATACCGCTTTGGCCTCTGTCGCGCTTTTGGAGGAGCTGCCGGAGCTTTCGTGGGCATCGTTCAACACGGAGGGGTGCACCGTACAGCTTGAGCTGCGCACGTCCGTCACAAAGGCGGAGGGCGCGGAGCACGACGGCACGGGGGACATCGTCGCGTCACGCGCGGGGCTCATCCATTCAATCACGGCGCAAAACGGCACGGTGCTCGTGAAAGTCGGTTCTGCCTGCGCCGCGGGGCAGGTGCTTGTTTCCGGCATCACACAGGTGGGCGACCCGTATGACCCGGAATACAACCCCGTGCGCTGTTTTTACACCCGCGCCCGTGCGGAAATTCTGGCGGAGACACAGCGCACATTCACGGCATCCTGTCCGCTTAGTACCGGAACGGTGCGTGAAACGGACCTCGGTACACAGCGCGCGCTGTATATTTTGGGCGTGCGCGTGCCGCTCTCGCTTTCCGGCGCGCCGAAAGGCCAGACGGCATACACCCGCACGCCGTTCGTTTTGCAGGGGCACACGTTGCCGCTGTGGGTGGAAACGGTGCGCGTATATGAGGAGGAAACCGTGCCCGTTACGTTCACGGAGGAAGAAGCGCAGCGCCGCGCGCTTGAAAATCTGCATCAGCTGCAAAAGCTTGCGCTTGGAGAAGACGGGCGTGTGCTTACGGAAAACATCACATATCAGACAAAAAACGGCGCGGTTTACGTCACGTCCCGGTGCGTATGTCTCGAAAACATTGCGCAGGAGGCGCCGCTCACCCTGCCTGAAGAGCCTGAAAATTCGGAGATTATAGGGGTATTTGTCGGAAATGTACAGGGAAACGGCTAAATTTCGTTGAAAATTTCATAACCACATTGGGAACACTTATGCTATAATAAAACAGGAAATTCGGTTTTTTAGACTGCACGGTTTTTTAAAGCCGTGCGGCAAAAGGAGAACGATTTGGAAAGAAGCATTCATGTAGACAAAGCAGAATACGCGGCAGAGCTTTTCGGCAGCTTTGACGTGAACGCAAAGCGACTGGAAAAGGCATTCGGTGTAACGTTTTCCTGCCGCGATTCGCAGATCCACGTCATCGGCGAAGAACCCGGTGTTTCGCGTGCGGTGCGTGCGGCAGAAAGCCTTTTGCGGCTCGTCGAAAAAGGCGAAGTCCTAAACGACCAGAACGTCGGCTACTGCATCGACATGGTTATGGAGGACAGCGAAGCACAGATGGCGCCGCTTACGGACGGCTGCATCTGCATCACGGCGAAAGGCAAGCCCGTAAAGCCCAAAACGGTGGGACAGAAGAATTATTGCGACAATATTCGCAATAACACCATCACCATCGGCGTCGGCCCTGCGGGCACCGGTAAAACGTACCTTGCGGTCGCCATGGCTGTGACGGCGTTCCGTGCGCAGCAGGTGAACCGCATCATCTTGACGCGCCCCGCCGTGGAAGCCGGCGAGAAGCTGGGTTTTCTGCCCGGTGATTTGCAACAGAAGGTAGACCCCTACCTGCGCCCGCTTTACGATGCGCTGTTCGACATGCTCGGCGCGGAATCGTACGCCCGCCTTGTGGAGCGCGGCAGCATTGAGGTGGCGCCGCTTGCGTACATGCGCGGCAGAACGCTCGACGACAGCTTTATCATTCTGGATGAGGCGCAGAACACCACCTGCGAGCAGATGAAAATGTTCCTGACGCGTCTCGGCTTCAACTCCAAAATGGTCATCACAGGCGACATCACGCAGATTGATCTGCCGGACGGCAGACGCTCGGGCCTGAAGGACGCGATGCGTGTGCTGCGCAATGTGGATGACATTTCCGTTTTCCGTTTTACCGAAAAAGACGTTGTGCGCCATCGCTTGGTGCAGGATATCATTCGGGCGTATGAAAAAGCGTCCGCCGCAAAATAACCCCTATCGAAAGGATTTTAGCATATGGAAAAAATCAGAGTCATCATCACAAACAACCAGAAAGCGGTCAAAGTGCCGACCGGCGTGCGCATGCTCATCCGTCGCTGTTGCCACGCGGTTCTGCGGATGGAGAAGTTTGAGGATTCCGCTGAAATCAGCGTGACATTCGTGGACAACGAGCAGATCCGCGAGCTAAACGCGCAGTACCGCAACAAAGATGCCGCAACAGACGTGCTCTCTTTCCCCATGGGTGAGAACGGCGTGTATGACATCAACCACGATACCGGCGCGAAGATTCTCGGCGATATTGTGCTCTCTGTGGAAATGGCAATGGCACAGGCAAAGCGCTACGGCCACAGCTTAGAGCGCGAGATCGGCTACCTGACGGCGCATTCTATGTTGCACCTGCTCGGCTATGACCACGAAAACGGCGGCATGGAGCGTGTGCGCATGCGTGAAAAAGAAGAGTACGTTATGTCGCAGCTCGGCCTGCCGGGCACTTCCAGCTACACCGTTTAACATGGTGCCGGATTGGAAAACAAACGGTAAGACCCGCACGCAGGCGGACAGCTTTCGCGATGCCGCGCGCGGATTTTTCCATACCGTGAAAACGGAGCGAAACATGCGTATACACCTTACAGCGGCGGTATACGTTTTGTTTTTTTCGCCCTTTCTGGGCGTAACGCGTAGCGAATACGGCGTTCTGCTTTTGACCATCGCAATGGTTATCGCGGCGGAAGCGTTCAACACCGCCATTGAGATGCTGTGTGATTACGCGCAGAAAAGCTATAATCCGCTCATCGGCAAAACAAAAGATATCGCGGCGGGAGCGGTGCTTGTGTGCGCCGTTTTTGCCGCTTTTGTCGGTATAGCCGTTTTGTGGCGTCCAGAAGCGATCTTAGCGCTTTTGATAACAATCGTCACAAATCCGCTTTACCTTGTGCTTTTCATTCTGTCGCTCATTTTGGCCTTTTTCTTCATTTTCAAAGTGCCATGCGGTGTGCGGGAAAAGCTTCATAAAAAGTGATATAAATTATCAGAAAGGAAACCGCGGCTGCGTGCCCCGGGAAAACTATGGATACAGAAAACTACATGAACGAAAAATCGGCGTTTATCGCCATTGTGGGCAGACCGAATGTGGGCAAATCCTCCATTTTGAACCGCCTGCTCGGTACGAAGCTTGCCATCGTTTCCAATAAGCCGCAGACCACCCGCACGCGCATTATGGGCGTGTGGACAGAAGGCGAAACGCAGCTGGTGTTCATCGATACGCCGGGCCTCATCAAGCCGAAGAACTCCCTCGGCGATTACATGGTGAAAAGCGTTACCTCGTCCGTCGCAGATGTGGACGCCTGCCTGCTTGTTGTGGAGGCAAATACGAAAATCTCCAAAGCAGATGAAGAGCTTGTGCACCGCTTTAAAGATTTAGGTGTGCCGGCGCTGCTCGCCATCAATAAAATCGACCTTTTGCAGGACAAAAGCGTTTTGATGGAGCAGATTGCGAAGCTCTCCGCGCTCTACGACTTTGAAGCTGTGGTGCCGGTCTCCGCGCAGGACGGCAACGGCATGGACGCGCTGCGTGAGGAGCTCATCGCACTGGCGGAGCCGGGCGGACACTTCTTCTCGGAAGATACGCTCACAGACCAGCCGGAGCGCGTCATTGCGTCCGAAATCGTGCGCGAGAAAATTCTGCGCTTTACGGATAAAGAGATTCCGCACGGCGTTGCAGTCGTGACGGAAAGCATGCGCGACCTCGGCAACCTGACGGAGATCGATGCGACAATCTATTGCGAACGCGCCACGCACAAGGGCATCATCATCGGCAAGGGCGGCGCAATGCTGAAAAAAATCGGCTCGAAGGCAAGAGAAGACATGGAGCGCTTTTTCGGCTGCAAGATCAACCTGCGCCTTTGGGTAAAGGTGAAGGAGGACTGGCGCCAGCGCCCGCAGATCCTCACAAAGCTCGGCTTTAACGAGCACGATTTTGACCAGTACCAATAAACCGTGATTTTCGGGAAAACGGTCACATTTTGAGAAATTGACAGACGTTTCCACGGATAAAACCCGCAAAAACCGCAGAAGCTAAAAACAGCCATACGGTTTAGGAGGCGTTTGTATGCGAAATTCCCCGATACAGAATGCGGCGTATGCCGCGTGGAACAGCTTTTATAAAAGCGGCAAGGCGGAGGATTACATCCGCTACGTGCAGCTTACACGCCGGGAGCTTGCCGACGTGGATTTTACGGCAGGAGACTTTGATGCAGGTAAAGACCCAGGGACTCATCATTCGGGAGCAGACGGTGGGCGAGAGCGACCGCCTTGTCACGGTGCTGACGCGTGACGCGGGCGTGGTGCGTGCGTTTGCCCGCCGCGCCAAAAACTTAAAGGACAGCAAAAGCGCCGCAACGCAGCTTTTGTGCTATTCCCGCCTTTCTATTTTTAAGGGGCGGGAAAAATACATGATTGACGATGCCGAGCCGATCGAGGTCTTTTTCGGGATTCGGCGGGACATCGCCGCGCTTTCGCTGGCGCAGTATTTCTGTGAGCTGGCGTACTTAATGGTGCCGGAGGATACGGATTCCGAGGAATACCTGCGGCTCATCTTAAATTCCCTGCATTTTTTATCAAAGGGCACGCGGCCGATACGGCTGTTGCAGTCCGTGACAGAGCTGCGTATGCTCTCGTCGGCTGGCTATATGCCAAATTTAGTTGCGTGCGAAAACTGCGCCGCGTATGAGGCGGAAACGATGTTCTTTCTGCCGCAAAGGGGCATTATTCTGTGCGACAAGTGCTTTCACGGCGCGAATGAACCGTATGTTGCGCTGCCGCCGGGCGTGCTGACCGCCATGCGACACATTGCGTATGTGGATTTTGAAAAGCTCTATAACTTCTCGCTGCCGGAGGATGCGCTGAAAATTCTGAACGCCGCAACGGAAAGCTACGTTGTCCATACATTACATACCGTACCGAAGACCTTGGAGTTTTATAAAACGTTTTTGGATTAACAGAGGAGATTGACCCGGCAAAACCGGGTACGAAAAGAAAGCAGGAACAAAATGCTGAAAGATCATAAAGCGCTGGAGCTGGATAAAATTCTGCTTCAGCTTGCAAATGAAACCACTTGTCCGGATGCGGCGGAGCTGGCGCAGAAAATTGAGCCGGATACCGACATCCGCCACGTGGAGCGCCTTTTGCAGGAAACGGACGACGCGTTTGTTTTAATGGCAAAGTACGGCGCACCGTCGTTTTACGGCATGACGAATGTCACGAATGCGCTGCGTCGCGCAGAAGCGGGCGGCGTGCTGAATCTGGCGGAATTATTGTCTGTTGCCGCGACATTGCGTGCCATCCGCAGTGTTTCGGATTGGCGTAAAAAAAGCGAAAGCGTCAAAACGGCGCTCGATTACCGCTTCGAGACCTTGCAGCCGAACAAGTTTATCGAAGATCGCATCTCGATGACCGTCGTCAGCGAGGAAGAAGTTGCCGATACCGCAAGCGTCGCCTTGGCGGCTATCCGTCGCAAGATCCGCGCGGCATCGCTGCGCGTGCGCGAGCAGCTTGATAAAATGATCCGCTCGCAGACCTACCAAAAGTATTTGCAGGAGGCCATTGTCACCCAACGCGGCGGCCGCTACGTTGTGCCGGTTAAGGCGGAGTTCCGCAATGAAGTCAAGGGCCTCATTCACGATTCCTCCGGCAGCGGTGCCACCGTGTTTATTGAGCCGATCGGCGTTGTGGAGGCGAACAACGAAATCCGCGTGTTGCGCTCGGACGAAAAGGACGAGATCGACCGCATCTTGACGGAGCTTTCCCGTGAGATCGGCGAGTTTGCGGACGGCATCATCCAGAGCTACCGCGCGGCGGTGGAGCTGAATCTCATTTTCGCAAAAGGGCAGCTCGCCTACAAAATGAAGGCGACCGTGCCGAAGCTCAATCAGGAGGGGCGCATCGCCATCAAATCGGCGCGCCACCCGCTCATCGATAAAAATAAAGTCGTGCCGACCGATCTGTACCTCGGCAGTGATTTTGATGCCCTCATCGTCACCGGCCCGAACACCGGCGGCAAGACCGTCTCGCTGAAAACGGCGGGCCTTTTGACGCTGATGACCATGTGCGGCCTGATGATCCCCGCGGCGGACGGCAGCGAAGTTTCGATTTTTGACCACGTTTTGGCGGACATCGGCGATGAGCAGAGCATTGAGCAGTCTCTCTCCACGTTCTCGGCGCACATGACGAATATCATCCGCATTCTCAACATTGCGGACGACAAGAGTCTCATCCTTATCGATGAGCTCGGTGCGGGCACCGACCCGGTCGAGGGTGCCGCGCTTGCTATTTCCATCATCGAAGCCATGCGCACCAAAGGCACGCGCGTGATGGCGACAACGCATTACGCAGAGCTGAAGGCATATGCCATTCAAACCGTTGGCGTTGAAAACGCCTGCTGCGAATTTGACGTGGCGACGCTGCGCCCGACGTATCGCCTGCTCATCGGCGTACCGGGTCATTCCAACGCATTTGCCATTTCCGCACGTCTCGGTATGCCGGCGAACATCGTAGAGCACGCAAAGGAACTCGTTTCCGATGAAAGCACTATGTTTGAGGAAGTCGTCTCCCGCTTGGAGGAGAGCCGCCGCAAAATGGAAGATGAGCGTGAAAGTGCCGAGCAGCTGCGTTTGAAAGCGCAGAACATGGAAAAAGAGGCTGAAGCGCTGCGCGACCGCGCCGAAAAGGACGCGAAGCACGAAATTGAGCGCGCCAGAATGGAAGCGGCGGAGCTTGTGCAGAAAACGCGCCGCGAAGCCCAGAGCCTGTTAGACGAGCTCGAAGACCTGCGCCGCAATAAGCAGAAATTATTGACCGCAGAACAGAAAGCGCGCCTGAAGGCAGGCATCCGCGATATGGAAAAGGCCAGTGACCCGGTGCACGAGCGCCGTATAGACGAAGATTATGTGTTGCCGCGCCCCTTACAGGTCGGCGATACGGTACTGATTTACGACATCGATAAGATTGCGACCGTTTTGGATGTGCCGAAAAACGGCGACCAGATTTTGGTACAGGCAGGCATCATCAAAACGCGCGTGCCGCTGAAAAACCTGCGCCTGACCGACCAGAAGCCGAAGGAAAAGAAGAAAGCCGCAGGCGGTCACCGCACCGTGACGAAGAAGATGGATTCCGCTCCGGCGCGCAATGAAGTGGATGTGCGCGGCATGAATTTGGAAGAAGCGCTCATGGAAGTGGATGCGTTTATCGATCACGCTTTGATGCACAATCTCAACATGCTGACGATTATCCACGGCAAAGGTACAGGTATACTGAGAAACGGCATTCAGCAGCATTTGCGCCGCCACAAGGCCGTGAAATCCTTTCGCCTCGGCGTATATGGTGAGGGCGAAAGCGGCGTGACGATTGTAGAGCTGAAATAGCCTTAAGAGGATCGTAAGATGCAAAGTCTCGGCTTTACTTGACAGCAGCGAAAAATTCTCTTAAAATAGGTACAACAGAACCGATACCGCATAAAACTACGAAACAGGTTTTGTGCGGTATTATTTTACGCGGCCGGGCACAGCCGGGCTGCCGAAAGGCAGGGATTGGATGAAAAATCTATATAAAGCGGGTATGGGACGCTTTGCGGCGATATGCCTTGTGGTTTTGATGGTGTTTTCCACCGGCAACCTGTATGCGTTTGCGGATGAAGTCGGAAACGGCGACACGAGCACCTCGTCTTCCGAAGACGGAGACGACACGGGCAGCACCGTAAGCGCGACGGCAGCGGACGCCGAAGTGCCGGAGCAGCCCGCGGATCTTTATGTCTATGACGAAGCGAGTGTGATTTCCGCCAGTACGAAAACGGTAATCAACGATAAAAACGCTGACCTCAATGCGACGTATGGTGTGCAGATTGCGGTGTTCACCATGAACACTTTGCCCGGCGAAAAATCCGATTATGATGGCCGCGTGGCCTACCTTAAAAAGGTCATGGACACGTGGAAGCTTGGCGGCGACAGCAAAAACGGGCTTATCATAGGTCTTTCCGTTTCGGACGGCGACTATATGGCGGTGGCCGGTGACGGCCTGCACGGCGCGTTCTCCGGCACGGAGCTGAGCGCTTTGCTGCACGATAATCTGGAAGCGGATTTTCAGACCGGCGCATATGATGCCGGTGTTTTAAAGCTCTTTAACGCCGTGGCAGCGGCAGCGGAAACGTATAAATCCGGCAACCCCACAGACTCGGCGACTGTGGGCACTGCAAGCAACGCAGAGTCCACCGCCGGCGGTACGGAATCTTCTGCGGCCGAAAGCAGTGCATCCTCCGAAGCGAGCGGCCCTAAGGGTGGCTCGGTGATTTTCGGCATTTTGAAATTTGTTTTGGTGCTTGTCATTGTCTTTGTGGTGTTGCTGCTTATCGTGTACATCCACGGGCAGCGCGTGCGCAAAAAGCGCCGCGAAGCGCGCCGCAGACGTGCGGAACAGCGCCGCCGTGCCGCCGAGCAGGAAACGGCTGACCCGTACACCGCTCCGCGTAAGGAAGAACCGAAGCGCACGCTGGAGGACGATTACCTCGACTTTATGAACCGTTATAAATAACCGTAAATATAAAAATGCCGCAGGCACGGGAAAACCCGGTTGTCTGCGGCATTTTCTTTTGCGGTATGATCAGCCCTTTGCGCGTGCTGCGATGATGGAAGCCATTTCGCCGACGTTCTTCATGGAGGAGATTTCGCCCATCTTGAACTTCATGCGGAACTCGCGCTCTACAGCGGAGATCAGCGTGATGTGCTCCAGACTGTCCCAATCCTCAATGTCGTCTGCGGTCGTTTTCGGCGTGACGTGAATGGTGTCATCGTCAAAAACATCCTGAAATACGCGGTCCAGTCTTTCAAAAATTTCTCTTGTGTCCATGGTAAAATTCCTTTCTGTGATTTGATTTAATACTTAATTTAGCGAGGATCACGCTTCTGCGTGGTCGTTGCCGAACACTTCGATTACGTGGTTCTGCGGCTTGTAGTCCGCGACGCGCAACTGCCACACGGTGCTGCCGCCCTCGTGCTCCTCCGTCTTCGTGAAGCCGAAGCGACCGAAAAGGTCGCTGACCATCTTGTTTTTTGCGGTGGGGTAGTAGTAGCCGTTAATCGTCTCTACGCCCACTTCGCGGCAGCGCTCCACAAGACGGTCCAACATGGCAAATTCCATATCGCGCTTTAACACGCGGCAGCTCATCAGCCATAGGTCAATGTCGAGTGCCGTGCCGTTTTTTCTGCCGATGACGACGGAAACGACGCCGTTGTCGCCGAATTTATCGATGAGCTTACCGTACAGACGGATATAGCTGTCGTCCTCAAATACGCTTTCCATTTCGGCGGGCGTATAGCGGCGGGTGGTCACGTTGAACTGGTTGCTCTTGTTCGTGAGCTGTGTGATGCGCGCAAGGTACACCGGGATGAAATCATCGATGACGGCGTGCATCTCCAGGCTCTTTAAATAGTCGTTATAATCGCCGAACGACGCCATTTCCGCGGCGCGCAGGGCGTTTTTCTTGTACATTTCGTTGCGCTTCAAGTCATCTTCGCTGAAGGTTGTCACTTCAAAGAAGCCGCTGCGGTCAATCGTCGTGATGTAGTTTTCCACGCCGTCCATGTCCGGCACGGCCGCGCCCTTGATCTGCGTGCGCACGATCTCGCGCTCGGCGGGGTTATCGTCCGCAAAAACGATGGAATCCGGCAGAATGTTCAGTTCTGCGGCGGTCTCGGCAATGTTGCGGTCTTTGTTTTCCCAGTTTGCCTTAATGATGACGAAATCGTCCGGGCGCAGTGCACCTTCGGGGTGGTTTAACCCCGCAATGGCGTTTTCATGGTCATTTTTAGAGCAGACTGTCAACACGATGCCGAGACTTTTAAGCTGCTTTACGTAGGTCTGAAACTCGTAGTAGGATTGCGAAACGCCGGTCTCCTGGCCGATCTCGATGCCGTCTACGCCGTCGTCGCCCACAACGCCGCCCCACAGGGTGTTATCGAGATCAAGGGCAAGCGCCTTTTTATTCTTGCCGAAAATCGACTTGATAATGTGCGAAACACTGAACGCAAAGGACGGGATCGCCTCAAAGCACATGGCGTATTTGTACATGTTCCAGAACAGCGGGTTCGACCATTCTTTCAGGCCGTAATCGGCAGAAACAAAATTGAGGTCGTGAATATAAAAGCTCTCATTTTCGCGTGCGTAGGCGTAAAAAGCTTCGTTTAAGCGCGTGAGGAAATTCGTGCGGCCGTGGATGTCCCACGCGTCGCGGCTACCGAGCAGGCGGTAAAGCGGCATTTCAAAGTTATTTTGAATGATGGGGCAGTGAAACTTTTCCGCAATGCTTTTCCACATCGCCGTGAAACGGTTTATTTCCGTGTGCAGCTTTTCGTCTATTTGCTCCGTGGTGTCGGTCATCTCGGGCCAGTCCGTCACGTTGCGATTCGTGGTGTGGATGAACACAATGTCCGGCTTGAAGCTTAAAAGCGTTTCATCCGGGAACATGGCATCCTGAAAATACTGCGCGTATTCGGATTCGTAAAATTCCGGCTCAATACCGGCGTCTAAGAGGAAAAGCTCCAGCGTTTTTACAATGTCGCTTGTGGTGGAGCCGCCGAACACGGCAATCTTCTTTCTGATGCGCGAGGTGCCGTCTGCGAGCAGTGCTTTCTTTAAAGATTTGCGCTTTTTGATGATGTAAGCGGCGTCAAAGGGATATTCCAGTTCTTTCATAGGCGCTCCTTTGTCATTCTTTTGCGGAAGAGGTATCATCTGTACCGGTCGAGGTGGTGTTAGCGGCCATATCCGTGCCGGAAGTCGTCGTTGGTGCACTTGTCGCGGTCGGCATGACCGTTTTCGGCGTAACAGACGGGACAATGTGCGAATCGGTGATGGTCTCACCGGCGTTCTGCGCGATGAGGTTCTGAATGTTGTCGGCGTTATCGCCCACAACGGAGTATGCGGACATCGTAAAGAGCACGTCCGTGATGCCCATATCTTTGATGAAGCTGACGAGGTTGCACTCCAAATAGCGCATGTCGGCAACGTAGATCTGCTCAAAGGAATTCGTGTAGAACGGAATCTCCGCGTTACCGAAGCTGTCCTTAATGACGAGCAGCTTGCGGCCGTTCTTCATCTGCGTATCGACTTTTACGATGCAGGAGTCGCCGCCGAGGAACTTCAGGTACGCGTTTGCGGTGTCCACATCGGCAAAGAGGTCGTCTTCGTACTGGTAGTTAAAAGAAGTATCGTAGTAGGAAGCCACGTAGTTTGAGGCCGGCACGAAGTAGTGGAAGTCGTCCGGGTCGTTTAAAATACGCGTATCCTGCGAGAAGCCGTACATGGTGCCCACATAGCCCGGAATGGATTCCTCCGTGTAGGTGGAAAGGTCTGCGAACGGCACGCCTGCGGCCTCGGCAAACGTGCGGGCGGCATAGTAAGCGCCGCGTGCCTGCCAGTGGTGGTCGGTGCGCAGGTAAATATCTTCTTCCGCATGCTTTTTCATTACGTCCACAACGTTTACGGACTGAATGCCGGCATTCAGCTTTTCGGCAACGCCGTCAAAGCATTCTTTCTGGTCGCCAACATAATCAATGCCGTTTTTCGGGGTGTAGATGGCGGAAGCGGTGGGTGCGGGCATAGACCAAATGGTCACACCGCTGCCGACCTTGCTTTGCAGGTCGTTGAGTGCATCGGCGTAAGCGGTGCCGCCACCGCCGCCGAAGGCCTCCATGCAGCGCCAGTGATTATCCCAGTTTACAACAAGCAGGTTGTTCACCCATTCCAGTGTGCTGTTATCCTCGGTGCTGAAATCGCGGCCCATTTTTTCATCCGCAGCGCTCACGGCCGGGAACACACGCCCTGCGGCGTATTGCAGCAGATTCGTATTGTTTGGCACGGTGCCGTTTGCGGGTGTGGTCGTCTGGGTGTCACCGTTTGCGGCAGAAGTATCGGTGTTATCTGTGCTGTCCGTCTCGGGCTTTGCGGTGCTGACCGTTGAAGCGAACATCTTCATACCAAACAGGTTCTTAATGGAGTTGCTCATATTCTTAAAGCCGTCGTGGTTCGGCACGGTATCGTCAAACCATGTGGCGACGTCCGCCGTAAACGAGCCGGAAAAATACGATGCAAAAGAGAATTTCGGGAATTCCGCAAGGTTTCGGTTTTCAATCTGTGAGACGGTGGAGCGCGGGAAAAGGAGCAGATACAGCGTCATCAGGGCGAAAAGAATGACCATAACGCCGACGGATAAAACGGAAAGCCGCATGTTCAAAAGCTCGCGGCGGCTCGGTTTCGGCTTGCGGCGGCGCTCTGCGGGTTCGGCGCTTTCATCCGCAGTCGGCGCATCTCCGACTTCGGTTTTCTCCGGCTTCGCTTCCGGTTCGGCGGGCTTGCGGGGAGCAAAATAATCAAGGTCAAGGTCTTTAAAATCGTTCATGTCAATGAGCACCTCCCCTTAGAATCTGAAATACAGGAACACGTTGTTCGTGGTATCAACGAGCAGAACACTCACGACGGCGAGCAACACCATACAGACCGCAACGGAGCCGACGCGGCCGATGGTATAAACGGTATCGTTTTTGCTCTCGAGAAAATAACTCTTGATCTTCGGCAATACCGGCAGGCTGACGAGAATCGCGAACAAAATGAGAAAGATATTGTTGCGCAGGGAGGAGAACGTCATGGGGTCCGTAAACGGCGCGCTGTTCGCAATCATGCTGATGCCCGTGATATTGAGGAAAAACTGACTAAGCTGGCCGAGATCTTCAAAATAGAAGATGCCGAAGCCGAGGATGATGACAAGCTTCGTATACACATGCTTCCACACGATCGGCCATTTTTTCATGCGCTTTTTGCCCATTTTCTGCTCGAACAGCATGAAGCAGCCGTAGTAAAGGCCCCATAAAATGAAGTTCCATGCGGCACCGTGCCAAAGACCGGTGCAGAACCAAACAAGGAACAGGCCGAAATACTTGCGCGGCTTGCCGAAAAACGGCACGTACAAAAGGTAGTCGCGGAAGAAGGAGCCGAGGGAGATGTGCCAGCGCTGCCAGAACTCCGCAATGGTGGTGCAGGCGAACGGATGGCGGAAGTTTTCGTCAAAGCGGAAGCCAAACATGCGGCCGAGGCCGATGGCAATATCGGAATAACCGCTGAAGTCAAAGTAAACATACAGCGAATACACGATGATGGTGTACCATGTGCCGAGCACGGAAAGTCCCGTGATGTCCTTGCCAAAGAACGTGTTGACGATGGACCACAAATTGTTCGCGATGATGACCTTTTTCGCAAGGCCGAGAATCACGCGCAGCGCACCTTCGCATAGGTCGGTCGCGTTGACGGAGCGGTTGTCGATCTCCTGCTCCACAACGCTGTACCGCACGATCGGGCCGGCGATGAGCTGCGGGAAGAGGGACAGGTACAAAAGAAATTTGTGGTATTTCGGCTGCACGTCTACCGTTTCCCAGTAGCAGTCCAAAATGTAGGAGATAGCCTGAAACGTGTAGAAGCTGATACCGATGGGCAGCGTGATCTGCGGCACGGGAATGGCCGCGCCCGAAACAGCGTTCAGGTTTTCTACAATGAACGCGCTGTACTTAAAGATGAGCAAAAGCAGAATATCTACCAAAATACCGCCGCCAACGGCTAACTTTGCGCGCGGGGTATCCCGAAATTTGCCGATCAATATGCCGATGAACCAGTTAAAGAATGAACTGAACAGCAAAAGCAAAATCCAAAGCGGCTCGCCCCAAGCGTAAAAGATGAGTGAAAAGACAATCAGCACGATGTTTTTGGTGCTGAGCTTTTTGGCGAGGCCGTAACAGATGAGGCACAGTGGCAAAAAGACATAGATAAAGAACAAATCGGCAAAAACCATGTATCGGGCTCCTTAATCCTTTGTTTTTTCCGTGCAGGCACATTTCCCGATGCCCGCGGTGTTTGGTTTCCATAAGTTTTCATACATATATCAGTATAGACGAAAAAGCGAAAAGCGTCAAGGCAAAAGCCACCCAGAGCCTTACCTTTTGCGGAAAATTTGCATGGGGTTTCAAAGCTTTTTCTGTGTATATTTCAGTGCGCGAAAATCCAATATGATTGACAAATGCGCCGCCGTGCGGTACAATAACACAGTACACTTTATGACCCCAATTTAACACGTCTCAGCAACTCAGTTGGATAGAGGTCACGCTCCTAAGAGAACCTAAAAGTGTTCCCCAATAGATGGGTAATTGCCTCATAAATTAAATATGCGCTTGTACCTCAGCAGGATAGAGGGTCCGCCTCCTAAGCGGCAGATGGTTCGATTCCTTCGAGCAGTAAAAATTGCATAAATCTTAAAAATGTCTCAGTAGCTCAGCTGGATAGAGCACACGCCTCCTAAGCGGCAGATGGTTCGATTCCTT